>JBIIRG010000188.1:0-6010 GCA_044341665.1 Phycisphaerales bacterium
CGACGAGCCGAAGACCGATGCCGAGCGCGACGCCAAGGCCCGGTACGACAAGGTGAAGGGAAGCGCCGTCAACCCGGTGATCCGCGAGGGCAACTCGGACCGCCGCGCGCCGAAGGCGGTGAAGGACTACGCGCGCGCGAACCCGCACAAGATGGGCGCGTGGGCGGCCGACTCGAAGGCGCACGTCGCGTCGATGACGGGCGGCGACTTCTTCGCGAACGAGCAGTCGGTCACGATTCCCGCCGCGACGACGGCGAAGATCGAGTTCGTCGCCGCGGACGGCACGACGACGGTCCTCAAGGACGGCCTCAAGTTGTCCGCGGGCGAGATCGTCGACGGCACGTTCCTCTCGAAGAAGGCGCTCGTCGCGTTCCTCGAGTCGACCGTCGCCGACGCGAAGGCGCAGGGCGTCCTCTGGTCGATCCACCTCAAGGCCACGATGATGAAGGTCTCCGACCCGATCATCTTCGGCCACGCGGTGCGCGCGTTCTTCAAGCCCGTGTTCGAGAAGCACGCTGCGGCGCTCGCGAAGGCGGGCGTCGACGTCAACAATGGCTTCGGCGACCTTGTCGCGAAGATCGCGCTGCTGCCCGAGCACGAGCGCGCGGCGGTCGAGGCCGACATCAAGGCGGTCTACGCGAACGGCCCCGCGATCGCCATGGTCGACAGCGACAAGGGCATCACCAACCTGCATGTCCCGAGCGATGTCATCGTCGACGCATCGATGCCCGCGATGATCCGCGAGGGCGGCAAGATGTGGAACGCCGCCGGCAAGACCCAGGACGCGAAGGCGGTCATTCCCGACCGTTCGTACGCGGGCATCTACCAGGCCGTCGTCGACTTCTGCCGGAAGAACGGCGCGTTCGACCCGAAGACGATGGGCTCCGTGCCGAACGTCGGGCTCATGGCGCAGAAGGCCGAGGAGTACGGCTCGCACGACAAGACGTTCGAGATGAAGGCCACCGGCACCGTGCGCGTCGTCGACGTCGCGGGCACCGTGCTGATGCAGCACTCCGTCGAGGCGGGCGACATCTGGCGCGCCTGCCAGACCAAGGACCCCGCGATCAAGGACTGGGTCAAGCTCGCGGTCACCCGCGCACGGCTCTCGAAGACGCCCGCGTGCTTCTGGCTCGACGCGAACCGTCCGCACGACCGTGAGCTCCTCAAGAAGGTCCACGCCTATCTCAAGGAGCACGACACGACCGGCCTCGAGTTCCACATCAAGGAGCCCGCTGCGGCGTGTGCCTTCTCGTGCGAGCGGATGAAGCAGGGCCTCGACACGATCTCGGTCACGGGCAACGTGCTGCGCGACTACCTGACCGACCTCTTCCCGATCCTCGAGCTCGGAACGAGCGCGAAGATGCTCTCGATCGTGCCGCTCATGCAGGGCGGCGGACTCTTCGAGACGGGCGCGGGCGGGTCGGCCCCGAAGCACGTCCAGCAGTTCACCGCGGAGAATTCGCTGCGATGGGATTCGCTCGGCGAGTTCCAGGCGCTCGGCGCGAGCTTCGAGCACGTTGCATCGACCATGAACCACGCGAAGGCGCAGGTCCTTGCCGAGACCATCGACGAGGCGATCGGGCAGTACCTCGCGAACAACAAGGGCCCCGCGCGCAAGGTCGGCGACCTCGACAACCGCGGAAGCCACTTCTACCTCGCGATGTACTGGGCGCAGGCGCTCGCCAAGCAGGCGAAGGACGCGGCCCTTGCCGCCCATTTCGCGCCGATCGCTGCCGAGATGACCTCGGGCGAGGCGAAGATCGTGGGCGAACTCAACGGCGCGCAGGGCAAGCCCATCGACATTGGCGGCTACTACCACCCGTGCGAGAAGAAGACCGCGACCGCGATGCGCCCGAGCACGACACTGAACGCGATCGTGGCCAACGCGGGACGCGCCGTGGCGATGGCGTGACGAGCCGGTGGCTCGCGCCTCGGTCGCTCATGATGCGGCTCGCGCCTCCGTCGCTTATGGCATCGTGAGCACGGCCTCGACGTAGGCCTCGAGCGCGCGCAGTTCCGCGTCGCCGAGACTCGATTCCTTGACCATGCGCGGCATGATCTCCGCCCACTCCGCCCGGGTGTGGTCGCGCACGGGCACGACCGCGTGGCATCGCGCGCAGTCGGTCACGAAGAGCTCCCTCCCGCGCGCAAGCAGGCTCGGATCGGGCAGGGCGACGTGCTCGCCGTCGGGCTGCGCGGCGCGCGCCATGAGCAGGCGCTCGGCAGGCGGAGCGATCTCCTCGAGTGTCGCGCACCCGGCGATTGCCGCCGCCGCGCAGAGCATGGTCATGGTTCGGCTGCGCATCAGAAGTCGAACCCGATGATGGTGCGCAACTGGAAGTCGGGCTCGTCGGCCATGTCCGTCACTTGGAGCAGCGCCGTTGCGGTAATCCAGAACTGCTCGCTCCGATGCGACACGTTCGGGCCGACGGCCACGAAGTGATCTCCCCAGTCGGACCAGTCGGCGTACTCGATCTCGTGCACGAGCTCTGCTCCGACAAGCCAGCGCGGGTTGATCTCGTAGCTCGCGCCGAGCGTCTGACCGAACACGCCCTTGTCGTCGTCGTAGCCGTCGCCTTCCCATTCGGCCTCGACCATGCCGTTCCAGGCGAGCACCATCCGATCGATGTTCTTCTGAAGCAGGAGCTTCGCCTCGAGGGTGAACAGTTCGTCGCCGTACTTCACCTCGCCGTAGAGGGCCGAGCCGAACGCGCTCTCGCTCGGGTTGGTGAGCGCCAGGATGCCGTCGACCGCCACATCGCGGAACCGAACCGAGGTCGACGCGTCGTCCCACTCGATGCGCCAGTCGGGGAGGTACAGCCCGATCTGGAAGTCCTCGACGACGCCGAACTCGATCTCGTGCCTGAGATCGATACGGTTGAAGCCGGGGCGGTCGTCTCGCCCCGTCTTCCAGGTGACGAACTGCTCGTACGCGATCTCGCCAGGTGCGTGGACGGTGCTCTCATGGACGTAGGTGAACCTGCGCTCGTCGGCGCTTGCCACGGGCGCGAGCACTCCGAAGGCGGTCAGCAGCGACGCGAGCGTGGATCCGACCTGAACCGCGCGGAGCTGGGTGCGGCAGGCGTGCGGAAGTACCGTGTGGACAGGGGGTTGATGGCGATCTGTGGCAGGCATGGCGAACCTCGTTGCGACTCAGTCTCAATGACAGTCGCGACGATATTGCGACCGAGTCGCAACGCAAGGTGCCTTGCGGACGATTTGCGGGAATCGAATCTCGCCTTCACCGTTTGCGATCGATCGTGCCGCGTTCGCAGCGCGTCAGCTGCTGTCACATGCCCCAATGCGTGAGTCGCCGCCAGCGGATGTCGTTCTCCCAGAACCGCACGAAGGGCTCGGGCCAGAAGCAGGAGGGCAGCACCATCACGCAGCGCTGCTCCTCGGGCGGCACGAGCAGTGGCACGACATTGCCCGCGAGGATGCCGCGCGGGAGGTGCTTTCGGAAGATCATGAGCGAGGCGCAGCGGCAGGGCATGCCGCCCGAGAGTCCGCTCGGCACGCGGAGGCCGAAACGGCGCGTGGTCTCCTCGGTGAGGTGCTCGGCCAGCGCGCGCGTGTCGGGATCCTCCGGCTGCGTGCCCTTGAGGTCGAAGAGCTTCGGGGCGGTGGCGAGCAGGACATCGAGGTCGACCTTGTGCAGCGGAAGCAGGCTGTAGAGCACCTCGGCCGGATGGTCCTCCGGGCCCTCGGCAAAGAGCGCGTTGTTCGCATGGATGATCGTGCCCCACGTGAGGAACCCATCGCGCAGCAGCGCGGGCATGTCGGCGTACACCCGTCGGAGCGGTTCATCGGGGCATCCGCGCATCCACGAGGGCTGGCGCATGGCGCACAGTCGCCGACGCTCCCAGAAGCCGAATCGGCGGGGCGCAGGACCGAGGAGCCAGTCGCAGGCCTCGATGAGGTTCGCCATGTCCTGATCGTACCGCGGGTCTCGGGTGAAGATCCCGGGCCGTTCTTGCGTGCGGTCGTCGCGGAGTCACACGTCCATCGCTGGATGGCTCCACGACGTCGACCGACGTTTGTCTTCGCGTTCCTCGCGGCAGCGCCCGCGCTCGCAGGGGGTGTCCCCTTCACCAGCGAGCACGCAGCGCGTGGCGTGATCTACCACATGATGCTTGCGCCGCCGCTCGCGAACCCGCAGGATGGGTTCGGAATGGCGCTCGCCGACCTCGATGGCGACGGCGACCTCGATCTCGTGCAGAACAACTATGCCGGTGCGGTGCGCCTGCGCGTCGCGGGCGAGGGGCGTGTGCGCGATGCGATCGGCGCGTCGGCCACGCTCGTCTCGCGCGCGAAGCATGGACAGGCAATGCCACGCCGGGCCGCGAGATGCTCGACGCCGACGGCACGGTGGGCGCGTCGGACCTCGCATTGCTCCTCGGCGCATGGGGCGCATGACGGGGAACCGCACCGCGCGCCTGCCGCAGCGAAACCCGCTACCCTGCGCCGATGAAGGACACCTTCGCAGAGCTCGGCCTCGGCCCTGAACTACTCGCCGAGTTGACGAAGCTCGGCTACGAGGAGCCCACGCCCATCCAGAAGGCCTCCGCGCCGCCCCTCATCGAGGGGCGCGACCTCCTCGGCCAGGCAGCGACCGGCACGGGCAAGACGGCCGCGTTCGCGCTGCCGCTCCTCCAGCGCCTTGCCGACACCGACGCCGTTCCGTACAAGCCGCTCCTGCTCGTGCTCGTGCCCACGCGCGAGCTTGCGGTGCAGGTTTCCGAGGCGTTCCACCGCTACGGGCGCGGTCTCGGCATTTCCGTCGCGCCGATCTACGGCGGCCAGGAGATGCACCGCCAGATCGTCGCCCTCAAGCGCGGCGCGCACGTGGTCATCGCCACGCCCGGCCGCGTGCTCGACCACATGCGCCGCGGCACCATCGAGCTCGACGGCCTGCGCTCGGTCGTGCTCGACGAGGCCGACGAGATGCTCGACATGGGCTTTGCCGAGGACCTCGAGCTCATCCTCGAGGCGGCGCCCGCCACCCGCCAGACGGCGCTCTTCTCGGCCACGCTCCCGCCGCGCATCGCGGGCATCGCCGAGCGGCACCTCAAGGATCCCGTGCGCGTCCTCATCCCGCGCGACGCGGGGCTCAAGGGCTCCATCCCCAAGGTCCGCCAGTCGGCCTACATCGTGCCGCGCGCCCACAAGATCGCGGCGCTCGGCCGCGTGCTCGACCTCGAGAGCCCGACGCTCGCCGTCATCTTCTGCCGCACGCGCATCGAGGTCGACGAGCTCGCCGAGCGTCTCGTGGGCCGCGGCTACCGCGTCGAGGCGCTGCACGGCGGCCTGACGCAGGCGGCGCGCGACCGCGTGATGAAGAAGGCCCGCGCCGCGACCGTCGACCTGCTCGTCGCCACCGATGTCGCCGCACGCGGCATCGACATCGAGCACATCTCGCACGTCGTCAACTTCGACGTGCCGAGTTCGCCCGAGGCGTACGTGCACCGCATCGGCCGCACGGGCCGCGCCGGCCGCGAGGGCGTGGCCATCACGCTCGCCGAGCCGCGCGAGCACCGCCTGGTCCGCAACATCGAGTGGACCACCAAGCAGAAGATCGAGATCGCCACCGTGCCCACGCCGCACGATGTGAAGGCGCGGCGGCTCGACATCACGAAGGGCGCGATCCGCGAGGCAATCATCGCGTCTCGTCCCGATGGCGCGGGTGCAGCCGATGCCGACGCGGCAGGAGGCGAGCTCGACAGCTTCCGAACCGTCGTCGAGTCGCTCGCGGGCGAGTACGACCTCATGGATGTCGCGGCGGCTGCCGTCAAGCTCGCGCACGAGGCGCAGTTGGGCGACAACGACGACGACAACATCCACATCCCGACCTACGACAGCTTCGCGCGCCCCGGCTTTCAACCCAAGCCGCAGCAGCGGGCACCGTGGGCGGATCAGCGCCCGCAGTTCGGCGATCGCCGCCCCGCGTTCGGCGAACGGCGTCCCGCCTGGGGCGAGCAGCAGGGCGCGCGCCAAGGTGATCGCGACGACG
>JBIIRG010000189.1:0-5978 GCA_044341665.1 Phycisphaerales bacterium
GAGAGCACGCTCCTGCGTGGGGCCATCAGCGAGGCGGCGCTGCTCGAGCAAGCCGCGCGGTCAGAGGGCCGGCTCTTTCTCGGCCGCTCCATCGACCCGCTCGCCGCCGGAGCAAGCAATCGCGTCGAGTCGGCGCGCAGGGACGGCTTCGCAGCGCTCTGGCTCGATCCCGCGCTGCAGGGATTCAACCCGACCGACACCCGCGCCATGCGCGTGTTCGACCGCGCGGAGGCGAACCAGCTTCCCGTGTTTCTTGGCTGGAGCGGTCCGCTCCCTGCGTCCGCACGACTCGAGTTCGCGCGACCATACCTGCTCGACGAGGTGGCGCGCGCGTTCCCGCGGCTCACGCTGGTGCTGGGCGGCTTCGGCGCGCCCTTCCACGCCGAGACGCTTGTGCTGCTCGCCAAGCACGACCGCGTGTTCACGACCACGGCAGGCGTCGCAGCGCGCCCCTGGGAACTGCTGCAGACCCTGCAGGGCTGCCGCGATCATGGGGTCGAGCAGAAGGTCCTCTTCGCGTCAGGCTTTCCCTTCGACACCCCTGCACGGGCCATCGAGGCGATCTACAGCGTCAACGGCATGGTCGCCACGACGCCCCTGCCGCAGATTCCGCGCTCGGTGCTGCGCCAGATCGTCGAGCGCGATGCAATCAGCCTGCTCGGTCTCGGCGTTCCGCCGGCGGAGGGCGACCGAGCGACCACGCGACTTCTCGCGAGCGAGGCCCCGCTGCGACTGATGGGAGAGAACGCATGACGCCCCGCGCCCCGCAACATCGCCGAACTGCATTCGCCCGCACGGCATCGATGACGCTGCTGGCGGCAGGCTGCACCCTTCCGCTGCCGCTCGCAGGCTGCAGCTCGTCGGGCGCCTCGGGGATCGCCTCGATTCGGTCGCTCGGCCCGGCACCGCTCGTGCTCGAGCAAGCGTTCGAGTCGGGCTGCTACGCCGAGCTCCCCTCGGAAACGAGCTTCTGGTTCTCAAGCGTTCCCCTCGACATGCTGGCGGGTGCGCCACTGGACGCGGCGGTGTTCCTGCACGCCCAGATGGTGTGGGAACCCGAGCCTGGCCGCACGCCGCTGGCCAGCACCGCCACCAACACCGTCACGCGCATCGTCGTGGTGTCGGGCAAGGAGATGGGGCTCTATGGCGGCGCCTGCTTCGCGCGTCCACTCGACGAAATCGGCGAGGACTCCGTCGCGATCAGCCTGCGCGGCGGGACCCTCACCCTGCTGGCCAAGACCGATGGATTCCGCGACCTCCTGAGCCCCGTGGGCCTCGAGGGGACGCTCGTCGCGCGCCGCTCGCCCGATGAAGCTGCATCCTGGCGCCGCGCGGTTTCGCAGTACGTGACGAACGCCCTCGGCCGATCGATGTGGGTGCTGGATGCGCCCCGCGACCTTCCGGCCGATCACGGCGCGCTCGTGCTGCTCGATCCGTCCGAGTCGTCGGTCGGTCCGCTGCTGCCGACGGCGCGCTGACCGCGGGACGATGCGTCAGCCGCGGGCGCCGCGATGGCGGAGTCGAGCGCAGCGTCGATCGCTGGCGAGATGCCGCGCCGCGCGGGGTGGCGCGCGAGCCTGAACACCTCAGCGCCGCCCGGGCCATCGATGCGAAGCGCGATCGCCTCGAGGTCGATGTCGGGCGATCCGCCTGCGGCTCGGGGCGTGTGGCCTGTGCGGCGCTCGGGAGCGCCGTAGTCGGTATCGCCGACAAGCGGGAAGCCGAGCGATGCCAGCATCACGCGGATCTGGTGGTACCGCCCCGTGTCGAGGCGGAGCAGGACGTGCGACTCGTCGGGCGAGGCCGTGGTCGGCTCCACGGCAAGCACCGTGAGCCGCGACGGATCTCCTCCCGACCGCACGACGCTGGCCAGTCGACCGATGCGCCTGAGGTAGGCGCGGTGCTCGCCGACCAGCCCGCGCGCGTCGAGACGCTGCGCGGCCTGCGTCCCGCGGCTGGCAACCCGAGCGACGTACCACTTCGTCCAGCGCCGCTCGCGGATCTCCTCACCGCAGCGCGCCGCTTCGTCGGCGGAGCCCGCGATCACCATCAGGCCGCGCGTCGGCCGGTCGAGCCGATGCGGAAGCCAGACCCGGGGCCAGCGGAGCTCTTTCTCGGCACGGCGCGCCAGCGAGTCGCCCGCATCGTCCGCACCGCGCTCGCTCGAGAGTCCGGCAGGCTTGAAGACGACCGCGCGATCGCCCGCGACGCGGACGATCTCGAGCGGGCCATCGCGATGAGGTGCAGCCATGGAGGGGCGTTCAAGCCGTGATGAACTTCTCGCGCACCGCGTAGAGCGCGAGCTCCACGCGATCGTGGATGTCGAGCTTCTCCATCACGCTCGTCACGTGCTTGTCGACGGTCTTGACCGAGATCCCAAGCATCTCTGCGATCTGCTTCTTGGCGAATCCCTTGCCGACGTAGCGCAGCACCTCGATCTCGCGCTCCGACAGCGTGGCGCCGCGCGTTCCCGTGATCTTGCGCTTGCGGATGTCGGCGAGGCTGCCCTTCACGCGCTCGGCGACCGTGGGCGAGAAGTACTGCTCGCCACGCGCCACGGCGCGGATGGCCGAGGGAATCGCGCTCGGATCGTCGTTCTTGACCACGAAGCCGAGGGCACCGACCTTGATGGCCTGCTCGATGGCGCGGTCGTGCGCATGTCCGGTGAGGAACATGATCGCCGTGTTCGGCCGCAGCTGGAGGATGTGGCTGGCCGCGTGGAAGGCGTCCACCCCAGGCATCTCGACGTCGAGCACGACCACCGACGGACTGTGCTTGTGGGCGAGCTCTACGGCATCCGCCCCATTCGACGCCTCGGCCACCACACGAAGGTCATCGGTCGAGTTGAGGACCGAGACGAGCGCCGCACGGATGAGCGCATGGTCGTCGACGACGAGCACGGTGATGGTCTTGGTCACAGCCATGCTGAGGATTTCAGCAGAAAACACGGGGGTTGGCAACAGCACGTCTCGCATGGAATCTCCAGGAATCCGGTCTGCAGGGGAATATTCCCCCACATCTAGAGTGTCGGCTCTTCGTGCGACAACTCCAGAGCGGCGTGCACTTGCTCGCAACCTTTGGGGAATTCCCCCGATGGAAGGGATTCGGCTGCTGCGTATCTTCAGAGGTGGAGAGTTTGAACGCGTCGGTGGATGGCCGAGGCGCTCCGCAGTCCGCTGCGTTCAACGAAGTAGTCCGAGAGGCGCAGGACCCGTTCCTAGGGAGCACCCGTCATGGCCGCAACCACTGAGAGAGCGACGCTTGTATTGGATCTCTTCGATCGCTACTACGAGCGGGTCTACGCGTTCCTCCGAAAGTCGACCACGCCCGACGTGGCTGAAGACCTTGCTCAGGAAGTCTTTCTGCGACTTCTCCAGCACCCCGAACTCGAGCGGCTGACCATCTCGATCAGCTACCTGCTAAAGATCGCGCACAACCTGCTCCGCCGCCGCTACGCGCGGGCCACCCGCCTTCGCGAGCTGCTCGAGGAGCGTGCGCAGGCCGACGACTCCCTCGATAGCCAGACGCCGGGAGCACGCCGCACGGCACCGGAACCGCCGGTCGGCGGCGACATCCTGGAAACGGCGCTCGGGCTGCTGGGAAAGGACGAGCAGGACGCGATCCGGCTGATCGTCTGCGAGGGAAAGAGCTACCAGCACGCTGCCGAGGCGCTTGGGGTCTCGGTGACCACCATCAACAACTGGAAGCACCGGGGGATCGTGAAACTGCGCACGCTCGTGCAGGGGAACATGCAGGGCAGCAGCGAGGACGGTGCGCCTGGACTCGCACGCGAGCCCGCGGGCGCCGCACGACCGGTGGCGCGCACCGTCGAGATCTCCACCCAACCGGTTCGGCTCGCGCCGCGCCGTCAGGGACGAATCGACGCCGAAACGGTCGACGCTGCGCGGCCATCGAGCATCCATCCCGGCGGTGGAGCCGCGAGTGCCATGCAGCGCAGCCTGCTCGCCTGGCGGGCAGCGCGGGATGAGGTCGCCTGAACCCGCGCGCAGCGGACCGCCTCGCTCACGCGCGGCGGGGAATCAACGCCAGCACGCCAAACAGACCCGCGCCCATCGCCATCGCGATGATGAGCGCCCAGACGACGAACTTCACGAAGCGCTCCGAGCGGCGCCGCCCGTGGGGAGCGTGGCGCGTCGTGTCGCCGTCGATCCAGGCAAAGCACTTGGGGCAGACGTCCGCCGCGTCGTAGATCTCGGCTCCGCACTCAGGGCAGAACGCAGTCTCGGGACGCTCCGACTCGAAGCCATCGCCATCAGGCGCGTCGTCGGAGGAGTCGTCATCCCAGCCTTCGGATTCAGGTGGCGGCGTTCGTCGTTTCATGCGGCCTCGCCCGTACCATAGCGTTCGATGCCTCCTCTCCAAAGCTCCATGGTGCCGCTTGGCACGGCGTGCCCGTCGTTCGAACTCAGCGATCCACGCGGATTTCGCATGTCGGATCGCGATGCCGACGGGCGCCCCCTGCTCGTCCTCTTCATCTGCAACCACTGTCCGTTCGTCAAGCACATCCGGGCGGAGCTGGCCGCACTGGGGCGCGCGTACCTGCCGAAGGGCGTGGCGATCGCAGCGATCAGCTCGAACGACCCCGTGGTCTACCCCGATGACGGTCCCGCACGGATGGTCGACGAGGCCTGCGCTGCGGGATATGCGTTTCCCTACCTCTTCGACGCCGACCAACGGGTGGCGCGCGCCTTCGACGCGCAGTGCACGCCCGACTTCTTCCTGTTCGATCGGTCGCATCGGCTGGTCTATCGCGGGCAACTCGACGACAGCCGCCCGAAGTCGGACGTGCCAGTGACCGGACGCGACCTGCGCGCCGCGCTGGATGCGGTGCTCGAGGGCCGTGCGGTGTCCGCCGAGCAGCGGCCGTCGATCGGCTGCAGCATCAAGTGGCGCGCGTAACGCGTGGTACGCCCGGACGAGTGCGCGAGGAACACGCTTCGCCGCGGATGGATCCCGCGATCGTCGACCTCGATAGGCAGAAGCACACGGGGTAAAGGCGCACGGGACAAAAGTACACGTGGTAAAAGCACACGTGGTAAAAGCACACGAGCCCTGCACAAGTGCAGGGCTCGTGGGACGTTGAAGCGAGGCGGACGGGAATCGAACCCGCAACCACCGGCGTGACAAGCCGGTACTCTAACCAATTGAGCTACCGCCCCAGACACCCGCGCAAGGCTCCGTTCGGTTGAACCGAGGGGTCCTGCGAGGGACGGGAAGAGTAGCAGAAGTTCCCCAACCGTCAAGCGGCGGTCAGGCAAGGCGATTCACGACAGTTCGGTCTGTATCGGGCGCGCGGGTCGGTTGGTCGGGTGGCCCGGTCTGGCGACGGCTTGGCGCCGCACTAGATGTCCGACCACCGCTGCCCGCGCGCACTTGACACCTCGAGCGGGACGCGCAGGGTCATGGCGGACCGCATGGTCTCGCACAGGAGCCGCTCCACCCCCACCGCCTCGGATTCGGGCGCCTCGACCAGCAGCTCATCGTGGATCTGCAGGAGGAGCCGCGCCTTCGGGAACTCGGCGCGCAGGCGCGCGTCGAGCCGGACCATGGCGATCTTGATGAGGTCGGCCGCCGACCCCTGCACGACGGTGTTGATCGCGATGCGCTCGCCAAAGGCCCGCTCCGCCGGGTTCCGTGACTCGATCTGCGGGATCGGCCGCCAGCGGCCCGTGATGGTCGTCGCGTGACCGGTGCGCTTGGCGCTTGCGACGCACTCCGTCAGGAAGGCGTCGATGCCTTGGAACCTCGCCCGGTAGCTCTCGATGATCTCCTTGGCGCGCGCCACGGTGTAGCCATGTCCGAGGCGCCGCGCGAGGCCACTGGCGGTGATGCCGTAGACGATGCCGAAGTTGACCATCTTGGCGGCGGAGCGCTGGACGTCGGTCACGTCGGCGACGGCGGTCTCGAAGACCTGCGCGGCCACGGCGCGGTGGATGTCCTCGCCGCGCGCGAAGGCG
>JBIIRG010000190.1:0-5976 GCA_044341665.1 Phycisphaerales bacterium
CGAGCCGATGGCTCGGGTGCTCGGCACCCGCATCCATGGAACGGACATCGACCCCGTCGCCGTACAGTTGGCGCGCGAGGCGCTGCTGGGACTGCTTCACGCGCGCACATCGGCGTCGACGCGGCGCGAGGTCGCGGCCGCGCTGGCGCGCCACCTCGTCGTGGCGGACGCCCTCGATCGGCCGCAAGACGAGTTGTTCGACCTCATCGTGGGCAATCCGCCGTTCCTCAACCAGCTTGCGAGGGGCACCGCGGCATCGCGCGCGCGCGCGAAGTGGATCGCGGAGCGCACGGGTGGCGCGGTTCGTGGGTACGCCGACCTCGCGACAGCGTTCCTGATCGATGGTCTCGCGAGGCTTGCGCCGCAGGGCCGGCTGGCCTTCGTGATGCCGCAGTCGTTCCTCTCGACGGGCGACGCGCGCGCGGCGCGCGATGCAGCGCTTGGCCTCGCGAGCCTGCGCTCGATCTGGTCGTGCAACGAGCGGCTGTTCGAGGATGCATTGGTGCGCGTGTCGTCGGTCTGCTTCGAGCGTGCGGCGCAGCGCGCGGTACGCCGCGCGTTTGGCGCTGATTTCAGGCCGCTGCGCGGCGATGTCGCGCCACCCGTTCCTGGCGATGCGTCGTGGGCGCCGCTGCTGGCCGCTGGATTCGGCGCGCCGCAGGTCGAGATCGATGCCGGGCGCGCCACGATCGGCTCGATCGCGACAGCCACTGCGGACTTCCGCGACCAGTACTACGGGTTGCGCGGCGCACTCGAGGAGGATGGACGCGGACCGCGTCTCGCCACCACGCGTCACATCGATCTCGCGGCATGCTCGTGGGGCGAATGCGAGGTCCGCGTCATGGGCGAGCGCTTCCGGAAGCCGACGGTTGTGCCTGCCCGCCTCGTCGGCGTGAAGGGGATGTCCGGCTGGCTTGAGTCGCGGCTCGTGCCGAAGGTGCTGGTCGCGACGCAGACGCGCGTGATCGAGGCGTTTGTCGACGGACGGGGCGAGTACGCGCCGCTCGTTCCGCTCATCACCGTGGTTCCTCGCGGCAAGACGGATCTCTGGATGCTGGCGGCTGCGATCGCTTCGCCGGTGGTGGCCGCGCGCGCCCTCGCGCTCTTCGCGGGCAGCGCACTCGGTGCGGGCGCCATCAAGCTCTCGGCGGGGCAGCTGCTCTCGATGCCGCTCCCGGTCGATCGCCGCGCGTGGCGTGTGAGCGCCGAGTTCCTGCGGGCGCGGCGATTCGACGAGTTCGCGCGCGCGTCGTGCGCCGCCCATCGCGTGTCGCAGCGCGAATCGCGTGAGATCCTTGCATTCTGGGAGGCGCGGCTTGTGCCGCGTGGGCGCGCTTTGGTGCGTGCTGCAGCGGATGCGCGCGAGGCTTCGTGAGGCCATCGACCCCGGCGGCAGCGTGCACCAAAAAGCACATCGCCCGCGCGTGCGGGCGATGTGGTTCATTGTGGTGTCTGCTCGGAACGCCCCGCGCGAAGCGCGGCGAGCCTTCGGATCACGCCGCGGCTGCGACAGCCGAGGTGTTCTTCTTCGCGACCTCGACCAGCGAGTCGAAGGTCTTCGGATCCTCGATCGCGATCAGCGAGAGCATCTTGCGGTTGAGCAGGACGCCCGCGCGCTGGAGGCCGTTGATGAAGAGCGAGTAGCGCGTGCCGCGCATCCTGCAGGCGGCGGTGATGCGGGTGATCCAGAGCGCGCGGAAGTCGCGCTTGCGGGCGCGGCGGTCACGCCAGGCATAGCGCTTGGCGCGCATGATGGCGACCTTCGCCTGCTGCTTGTGACGGGACTTCGTGCCGAAGTAGCCGCGGGCTTCGCGGAGAAGCTTGCGGCGGGCCTGCGTTCGTGCTGCACCCTTGCGTGCGCGTGGCATGTTTCAACCTCGATCTGCTTGCGGACGGCGGAGGACCGGACTTCCGGACGCTTCGGACCCGACGCCCTGTGGATGTGGACTGTTGGGAAACCGAATCCGCTTACGCCTGCACCGCGGTCTCGCGGGCGGCCTCGCGCATCTCGTGCTGCTCCTGGGAGAGCAGCGGACGGAAGAGCAGCTTGCTGAGCGCGCGGATGTCACCGCTGCGCGCATAGCGCTTCTTGCGATAGCTCTGGATCGCGGTGCCCGTCTTGTTGCTCTTGAGGTGACGGCTGTGCGGGCGACCAAAGCGGATCTTGCCAGTCTTGCTGACCTTGATGCGCTTGGCGAGACCCTTGTGGCTCTTGTTCTTCGGCATGGTGGACTTCCGTTGGGGGAATCGGGGAAGATAGCAGAACCACGAGTTTGGTCAACCCGTTCGCGGCGTGAGTGGCAGGGTTATCGGTTCCCGTCGAACTCTGCTCGCGGGGCTCCTGCAGCGCCTACTGCATCAGGAACACGTCGATCGCGCTCCACTCGCTCGGCGCATGCAGGTCGTCTTGAAAGCCGCGGCGATCGGCGGGCACCCAGATGTTCTCCTCGATCGCGTCGCCGTCGGCGCTGAGGCGAACCCGGAGGACGGGCGACGCCTCGAACGAGATCGCGAGGTCGGCGAACAGCACGTTCTGGCCGTCTCCGCCGTGGTCGAGGCTGTTCTCCACGGCCGTGCCGATCGGGCGACCGAGAATCGTCCGCACGATGAGCGGGTTGCGATCGGCGAGGAGTGGGAGGTGCGACGGTTGGCGCCAGGCGAGGTTCATGCGCTCGTTCGGGACCTGCGACGCATAGCCCTGGCGATCGCCGTCGTTGCCGCAGCAGAGGCACTCGGGGGCGCAGTAGCCCCGCTGGTGGAGCACGTCGAGATGGCGGCTGTTGTCGTATCCCGCCCACGACGTGAGCGCACCGAGGTCCGGGGCGAGTCCCGCGGCAATGGGGCGTCCGTTGAAATCGCCGCTGTAGGTCGCGAGCGCCGAGCCGATCGCGCGCATGTTCGCGGCGCAGCCCTCGATCTCCTTGCGGTGCTGCAGCTGGCTGAGAAGCGGTACGCCGACTGATACCGCCAGCAACGCCACGCACGCGACGGCGATGAAGTCCGCCCATCGCCCGCGTCCGCCGACGGCGCTCCGCTCGGGCGTCACGCGCATGCGCTCCGAACGCGCCGCGTCGTCGCGATCGATGCGTGCGAGGGTTGCGTCGATCAGCGAAGGATCGATCGGCTCGACTGGATACCGATCGACCCGCGCGAACAGGCCGCTCGCGGCCACGATCCGTGCCCGCAGCGCCGGCTCGGCCGCACACGCCGCCTCGACGTCGAATCCGTGCTCGATGAGCAGCTCCACCGCGCGCTGGTCTTGCTCGGAGAGCGTCGCGGCGCTGCCGACGGGCTGGTCGGGCGTGGCGTGGTCGTCCGGGCTCGCGGAGTCGTTCGGCGTCATTCGTCGGATTCCGGCTTCTGGTTGGGCGTCGTGATCCCGCGGCGAGCGCTCGCGAGCTTCCAACTCTGGGCAAAGCTCGCGACGGCCGCATGCAGGCGGCTCTTCACGGTGCCGAGTGGGATGCCGAGGCTGTCCGCGATCTGGGCGTAGCTGAGCTTCTGGAAGTACGAGAGGAGCAGGATCTCGCGGAAGTGGGGCGGCATGTCGTCGATGACCTGCTTGATCACCGCGCGCTCGTCGAGCTCCTCCATCGGCGTCGATGGGCTCTGATCTCCTCCCGCGAGGAGGTCGACCAGCGCTGCATCGCCTCCGGACTGAACCGGCGCGTCGAGGCTCACGGCCGCCCGTCGGCGCTGCCTGCGGATGAAGTCACGCCCCTTGTTCGCCGCGATGGTGTAGAGCCATGGGCGGAAGCGCCGCTCCGAGTCGAACGCATCGGCCGAGAGATGGACCTGGAGGAAAGCCTCCTGGAACACGTCGTCGGCGCCCGCGCGCGTCCCGACCAGGCGCGTCAGGAAGCCATGCAGCTCGCCTGCATACCGCTCCATGAGGACGCGCAGCGCCTGCGGATCCCCCTCGCGGTGGAGGACGAACAACTCCTCGTCGGAGCGCGCCGCGAGCTGGCGTGATGAGGCTGGCGTGGGGTCGGATGGCACGGTGCGGGATGTGGGTCGCGACCGTGGCAAGATAGCGGAGACCGCCGCCGCGGCCGTTCGCCGCGCGCGTGTGCCAAGATTGCGCGCCGCGTCATCCCAGCAGCGCCCGGTCTCCCTCGCGATCTCTGCGAAGGGGCGACCCCCGAACGCCACGGAATCGAGCCTGTCCAGCGCTCCGCCCGCGTCGAGCGGACCGCATCGGAGGATGGCGTGGGAACGGGCCATGGTCCGCCGCTACGAAGGGCGCAGCTCGGTCGGTTCGGCGGTCGGCGCGATTTTTCCTAGAATCCGAGGCTTATGGGTGTTCCAGTCAGCCAGATGTGGACGGTCGCGAGCTACGTCCTCGGGCAGAAGCTTCGCGGACGCTCGCGCTATCCGCTGGTCCTGATGCTCGAGCCGCTCTTTCGCTGCAATCTCGCCTGCGCGGGCTGCGGGAAGATCCAGTACCCCGCGCACATCCTCAAGCGGCAGCTGACCCCCGCGCAGTGCTTTGCCGCCGCCGAGGAGTGCGGGGCACCGATGGTCTCCATCCCGGGCGGGGAACCGCTCCTGCACCCCGAGATCCGCGAGATCGTCGAGGGGCTCGTCGCGCGTCGGAAGTACGTCTATCTCTGCACAAACGCGCTGTTGCTCAAGGAGAAGCTCGAGGCGGGGCTCTTCCGGCCGTCGAAGTACCTCACGTTCAGCGTGCACATGGACGGGCTCGAGGAGCACCATGACTTCGCTGTCTGCCGTGAAGGCACCTACCAGCGGGCGGTGGAGGGCATCCGCCTTGCCGTGCGCATGGGATTCCGCGTCACGACCAACACGACGCTGTTCGAAGGCGCCGATCCAAGCGCGGTCCGCGCGTTCTTCGACGAGATGATGGAACTCGGTGTCGAGGGCATGATGCTCTCGCCCGGATATGCCTACGACAAGGCTCCCGATCAGAGCGGGTTCCTCAAGCGGCGCGAGACGAACGGACTCTTCGAGATGATCCTGTCGAACCGGCGCGCGGGAAAGCGCCGGTGGGTCTTCAACCAGTCGCCGCTCTTCCTCGAGTTCCTCATGGGGCGGCGCGACTACCAGTGCACGCCCTGGGGAATGCCGTGCTTCAACATCTTCGGATGGCAGAAGCCTTGCTACCTGCTTCAGGAGGGATACGCGGACTCCTTCGAGGAGCTGATGCGGGCGACGCAGTGGGATCGCTACGGGCATACCTCGGGAAACCCGAAGTGCGCGAACTGCATGGTGCACTCGGGATACGAGGCCACCGCCGTCAATCACACGTTCTCCAGCTTCGGCGGACTGCTCGCGACGATCAAGGCGATGGTCTTCAGCGCATACGCGAGCCCGCGCGCGGAGGCGCGACTCGCCGCTGAAGCGCGCAAGCCGCACGGCCCCGCCCGGCATCTCGTGCAGCTCGGCCTCGCGGAAGACGTGGAGGGCGCGGACGGGACGCGGCGCTTCCGCCTCAAGCAACCCGCCTGAACAACCGAACGGTGCCTGGCACGTGCCAATGAGTGCACGTGACCGAGCGGCACGAGCCGAGACCACGGCGAGCCAGAGGTGGCTGCTCGGCTGTAAGTTCATGATTTCGCCATGTTTGGGGCTCGATCGGTCGCTGCCTGGCACGTGCCGGTCGGTGCACGGTAGTGCACGGCACGTGCCAGGTACCGATGGCGGGGGGTGTGCACAAGTTGTCCGCCCCCGCCGTGCGGCGCGTGGTTCTCCGAAACTTCCGCGAATGCCCTTCCGTTCTGGCGCCATCTCGTACCGCCGCTTCGCCGTCACCGGCGCGAGCCCCGATGTCCTCGACCCCAAGCTCGCCGAGAAGCTCCGCGAGACGGTGCTCGGTGAGAACGAACCGATGAAGCCGGGCGAGATGCACTGCGGTTTCACCGGCGGTCGCCACCTCTTTGACCGCGCGTTCGCCTACGAACACGTCGTCTTCGGCAGCGGCCTCCATCTCGGGGTCCGCATCGACACCGTCCGCGT
>JBIIRG010000191.1:0-5923 GCA_044341665.1 Phycisphaerales bacterium
GATCTCTCGAGCGGTCATCGGGGCTCCTGTGAGTATGCGCGATCTCCGCCAGACCGCACGGCGCTCGGCATCATTGGAGCGATCCTCGCGTTGGTCGATACGGCCTGGATGAACTTGTCCGAGAAACTCACCCGAACATCGCGGTGAACTCGGAGTTGATGGTGATTCGAGCATCCCACCGACTGGTACCGTCCCCGCGTGTCGGTCCGCCTCCATCATCTCGATGCACTCCGTGCCTTCGCCATGCTGCTTGGCGTCGTGCTTCACGTGGGGCTCGCGTACACGGGAGGACCGTGGATCGTGCGCGATGGAGCGGTCGGCGGAGTCGGACTCGCGCTCGGCGCGATCCACGGGTTCCGCATGCAGCTCTTCTTCCTGCTCAGCGGGTTCTTTACGGCCATGCTGTGGCGTCGGCGCGGGCTCCGCGACATGCTGCGCCAGCGCGCCGCGCGCATCGCACTGCCGCTCCTCGTCGGGAGCCTCACCATTGTGCCGCTGGTGTGGGCGTCGATCTCGTGGGCAGCGGCCGTGCAGGGAGGGGCAGCGGGCACGGCGCCAGTCCAAGGGGCAGGCGAGCATCCACCGCTCGCGGTGCTGCGCTGGCTCCTCTTCCGCTTCCCACTCTTCCATCACCTGTGGTTCCTGTGGTTTCTCTGCTGGATGGTCGCGGGAATGGCGCTCGTGATCACGCTCTGCCCGGCGTCGATCGGCATGCGCGTGCGCGCATGGCTCGCGCGGGAACAGCGAGGCGGCGCCGAGTTCTGGATCGCGTCGGCGGGTGCACTCATCTGGCTTGTTCCGCTCACGGTCCTGACCCACACGCTCATGGCGCCGTCGCGCGAGGGTCCCGACTTCGGCGCCAACACGTCGACAGGGCTGCTGCCGCTGCCCGGGGTGCTCGCGCACTACGCGCTCTTCTTCGCCTTCGGTGCGGTGCTTGAGCAGGTCCCGCGCGGCCTCTTGCGGTTCTCGCGACGCTGGTTGGCAGCGCTGCTGCTCGCGGTCGTCCTCGTGCCCGTTGGCATGTCGTTCTCCTTCGACGCACCGTGGACGCGCGCGGCGGTGCCGCAGCCCTGGGCGCACGCAGCCGTCTCGTGGGCCCTGCATGCGCTCTACGCATGGACGGCGTGCATCGCGGCGATCGGTCTCTTCGGCCGCCTCATGCCAACCGAGAGCCGCATCGCGCGGTACGTCGCGGACAGTTCGTACTGGCTCTACCTCGCGCACCTGCCGCTGGTGGTCGCGGGGCAGGTGCTGCTGCTGCGCGTGCCGTGGCCGCCGCTCGTCAAGTTCGTGGTGCTACTCGTGGCTTCGACCGCGCTCCTGCTTGCGTCGTACGCGCTCCTCGTGCGCCACACCGCGGTCGGGCGCTTGCTCAACGGCCCGCGCGCGCGCGGGTAAACGCGAGAGTTGCGCGAACCCAGAACTTCCCGAGGCACGCGCGGCGCCGTACGATGGCTGCCCTACGAGGATTGCCTCTGGGGGTTGCCTCTCGAGCAATCCCGCTCCCTCAGGAAGGACCCCGATGATCCGAAGCCGCTGCGTCCGATTCGCCGAGCCCGCCTGCAACCGCCTGTCGGTCGCGATCGCGGCGCTGGCCTGCGTGCTCTCCGCCTCCGCGCACGCCGCCGACACGCCGAGGTTTCTCGACGGTCAGGCGCAGGTCGTCGAGGAGTTCTCCGACGCAAGGCAGTGGATCCGCGAGACGCTCTGGGTGGAGACGGAGTTCGACTCGGACGGCGACGGCAAGCGCGACCGCATGCACGTCGACGTGACGCGCCCGGCGCAGACCGCCGGCGGACTCAAGGTCGCGGTGATCTACGAGACGAGCCCGTACTACGCCGCCGTCGCCGAGGAGTCGCCCAAGTACGTCTGGAACCCGAGGCACGAGCTCGACGAGGTGCCTCCGCCGCACGAGCCGCCGCCCGCGATCGGCTTCAACCCGAACCGCACGCGCATCAGCGACAGCCTCGTGGCCGAGTGGGTGCCGCGGGGTTTCGCGGTGGTCCACTCCGAGTCGCCCGGAACCGGCCTCTCGCAAGGTGTGCCGACGGTGGGCGGCCTCAACGAATCGCTCGCGCCCAAGGCCGTGATCGACTGGCTCAATGGACGCGCGAAGGGCTTTACCAAGGCCGATGGCGACGAGGAGGTCAAGGCCTCGTGGTCGACCGGCAAGGTCGGCATGATCGGGACCTCGTACAACGGCACCCTCTGCATCGCGGCAGCCACGACGGGGGTGGAAGGACTTGCGGCGATCGTCCCAGTCGCTCCGAACACGTCGTACTACCGCTACTACCGCGCCAATGGCCTCGTCCGCCATCCCGGCGGATACATGGGCGAAGACATGGATGTGCTCTACCAGTTCATCCACAGCGGCGATCCGGCGCGCCGCGCATGGGCGAACGAGAAGATCCTCGAGGGCGAGCTCCTCGTGGGCATGGACCGCCAGACGGGCGACTGGAACGACTTCTGGAAGGCCCGCGACTACTGGCTGCAGCTCGATCGGATCAAGGTGCCGACGCTGCTCGCGCATGGATTGAACGACTGGAACGTGATGCCTTCGCACAGCACGCACGTCTATCGCGAGCTGCGCAAGCGGGGCGTGCCCGCCAAGCTCTACCTGCACCAGGGCGGTCATGGCGGCGATCCGCCGTTCGAGGCGCTCAACCGCTGGTTCTCGCGCTGGCTGTACGACGTCGAGAACGGCGTGGAGTCGGACCCTGCATCCACCGTGGTGCGCGAGGGCGACCGCAGGTCGTCGCCGACTCCGTATCCAGACTGGCCGAACCCCGAGGCGCAGGCCGTGGTGCTGCAGCCGAAGGCAGGTGGTGCGGGCGTCGGTGCGCTCGGGACCGGCGCGAGCACGGACGACGCGAAGGAGACGCTCACCGACGACGTCGCGAAGAGCGGTGCGACGCTCGCAAAGGCCGCCAAATCGCCGCACCGGCTGATCTACGCGTTGCCGCCGCTCACAGCGCCGCTTCATCTCTCGGGCACGCCACGGCTCAAGATCCGCGTGGCCAGCGATCGACCCACGGCGAACCTCTCGGTCTGGGTCGTGTCGCTTCCATGGGACGGCGGTCGCGACCTCAACGCCGACATCGTCACGCGTGGGTGGGCCGATCCGCGCAATCACGCTGCGATCGACAGGCAGTCTCCGCTCGAGCCAGGCCGCTTCTACGACCTCGCGTTCGACCTCGAGCCCGACGACCAGATCATTCCCGCGGGCGAGCAGCTCGCGCTCATGATCTTCAGCAGCGACCGCGACTTCACGCTCTGGCCGAAGGCGGGCACCAAGCTCACCGTCGACCTCGCGGGGACTTCGCTCGAGCTGCCCGTGGTCGGCGGCGCCGAGGCGGTGGCCGCGGCGACGGCGCCTGCGACCGATCCTTCGAAGAACTGATGCCCGCGCACGACGCCATCTTTCTCGATCTCGATGGCTGTCTCGTCGACTCGACGCGCGCGATCACGAACACGTTCGACCACGCGCTCGCGTCGGTCGGCATCGCGCCCCGCGCACCCGAGGTGACGCGCTCGTTCATCGGGCCGCCGCTGCGCGCGACGTTCGACCGCATCGTGGCGGAGGAGGGGCGTGACCCGGCGCTCGCGGTCGAGCTCGTCATGCGCTACCGCGAGCGATACCGCGCGATGTCGGCGATCGAAACCGAGATCATCGCGGGAATCCCCCAAGCGCTCGCGCAGCTTCGGAACGACGCGCCGATCGCGATCGTGACCTCGAAGCTCGGTGTCGTCGCCGAGCGGTTGGTCGACGAGATCGGCCTGCGCGCGCACGTCGGCGTGCTGTTCGCGCCCGAGGACGAGCATGCGATCGAGCCGAAGGAGGTCACGCTCCGCCGGGCGCTCGCCGCGACCCGCGCGCGGCCCCACGCGACGGTGATGATCGGCGACCGCGAGCACGATGTCCTTGCCGGCCGCGCGTGCGGCACCGCGACCGTCGGCGTCCTCTGGGGTGCCGGCGACCGTGCCGAGCTCGAGGCCGCGGGCGCGCACGCGATCGTGTCCGAGGTGCAGGCGCTGCACGGCGCCGTGCGCGCGCTGGCCGAGTCTCCGCTAGGATCGCGCTGATGCACGACTACCAGCGGAAGTTCATCGATTTCATGGTCGAAGTGGGGGTCCTTACCTTCGGCGACTTCACCACCAAGAGCGGCCGCAAGACGCCCTACTTCGTGAACACCGGCAAGTACCGCTCGGGCGTGCAGCTCGCGAAGCTCGGCCGCGCCTACGCCGACGCGATCGAGCGCTCGTTCCCCGATGGGTTCGACTGCCTGTTCGGCCCCGCGTACAAGGGCATCCCGCTGGTCGTCGCCGTCGCGATGGCGTTCGCTGAGCGCGGCCGCGAGGTCGAGTTCTGCTTCAACCGCAAGGAAGCGAAGGACCACGGCGAGGGCGGCCTGCTTGTCGGCCGCAAGCTGCAGAACGGCGACCGCGTGCTCATCGTCGAGGATGTCACCACCGCGGGCACCTCGATCCGTGAGACCGTCCCGGTCCTGCGCGCCGCCGCCGACATCCGTCTTGCGGGCCTCGTCGTCTCGGTCGACCGCCAGGAGCGCGCGAGCGATGCATCGACCTCGACCGCGCTCGCCGAGGTCGGCCGTGAGTTCTCGATGCCGACCGCCGCGATCGTGAACATCGACGAGGTCGTCGCCCACCTTGGGGCGCGGCTGACCGACGCCGACCGAGCGCGCATCGCCGCGTATCGGGCGCAGTACGGCGCAGCGTCTGCATGAAGAAGACGCTATCCAAGAAGTCGGCCTCCATGCATTCGGTCTCCGAGAAGCCCGCGTCCAAGAGGCCCGCCGTCAAGCCCGCGCCAAGCGTCGCGGCCGCCCGCGCGCAGCTCCGCGCGCTCTCCGACCCGAAGACCCTCGCGGGCCTTTCGCGCTACGCGATCCCGTCCGATGGCGCGTTCGGCGTTCCCGTCGGAGGGATCCGCGCCTACGCCAAGGCACTCGGCCGCCAGCACGCGCTCGCCCTCGCGCTCTGGAGGACGGGGCAGTACGAATGCCGCATGCTCGCGTGCTTCCTCGCCGATCCCGAGGCCATCACGCCCGCCGAGATGGACGCGTGGACGAAGTCGTTCGACAGCTGGGCCATCTGCGACACGGCCTGCTTCCACATCTTCGATCGGACGCCGCACGCGTTCGCGAAGGTCAGGAAGTGGGCGCGCAGCCGCGATGAGTTCGTCAAGCGCGCCGCGTTCGCGCTGCTCGCGAGCATCGCGCTGCACGACAAGGAGGCTCCGGACGAGCCATTCATCGCATCGCTCCCGCTGATCGAGCGCGCGGCGTCGGACGAGCGCAACTTCGTCAAGAAGGGCGTGAGCTGGGCGCTCCGCGGGATCGGGAAGCGGCGCAGTCCGGAACTGCGCAAGCACGCCCGCGCACTCGCCACTCGGCTCGCCGCATCCGAGGATGCAAGCGCCCGCTGGGTCGGCCGCGACGCACTCCGCGACCTCGCCCGCGCGGTCGCGGCGCCGAAGCGGAGCAGGGCGTCGGCGGACACCCGCAAGTCTTCTCGCTGAGCCTTCGGATATACTTGCAGCAACGTGCAAGCATTTCTTCTCGCATTGGAGTGACGACGATGCCACACACCGAATCCACCTCTCCCGAGAACTGCTCCTGTGCGCCTGGATGCTGCGGCGCGGCGCCCCCGGACGTGATCGCCGAAGCCGCCCAGGACGCGCTGCGCGGCCAGGTGCGCGAGGGCTATTCCCGCATCGCTGCCACGGGCTCGTGGTCGGCGCTGCAGGGCGGCAATGCTGCCGGGTCCGCCGACGCGTGCTGCGCCGGCGGCGGATGCTGCGGACCGGCCACCTTCACGCCTCAAGAGCTCGCCACCGCGATCGGTTACACGCAGGCCGAGCTCGCCGTCGCACCCGACGGCGCAAACATGGGGCTTTCCT
>JBIIRG010000192.1:0-5910 GCA_044341665.1 Phycisphaerales bacterium
GAGACCGCGCATGACGGAATGCGGTTGAAGCGGGGGCGCGTCACGACGCGCCGTCCCATGATCAGCGCGTCTTCAGCGACCGACCGAGCCGGCGCTTCGAGTTGATGATCTTGCGGCCCTTGCTCGTCGACATACGAGCGCGGAAACCGACCTTGCGAATCTTCTTGATGCGGCTGATCTTGTGCGGGTAATGCATAAAGGAACTCCCAGGCGGGTCGACGAGCGTAGCAGGTCCCCGGCCGCCCCGCAAGTGATCCGTTTCCAGCCAATTGCGGGGAACGCACGACTTCGGCCGCCGCCGCGCCGATTTGAAGTTAGATTCCCGTCGTCCGATGCCCGTCCTCCAGCCTCCGCGGCGTTCGCGGCGTCTGGAGAACCCGCCTCGGCAGAGCCAGGAGCCCGCCGAAAGGCGCGGCACGCCATGAACGAAGCGGTCGAGCTCGACATCATCGAGCAGCGTATTGGTTATCGGTTCACCGACCAGAGCCTGCTGGCGCAGGGCTTGGTGCACGCGTCCGTCGCGACATCGCGCGTGGCGAGCAACGAGCGCCTCGAGTTTCTCGGCGATGCCATCCTCGGTGCCATCGTCTGCGAGCATCTCTACCGCCGTTTTCCCGTTGACCTCGAGGGCGAGCTGACCAAGATCAAGTCGAACGCCGTCAGCCGCCGCGTCTGTGCGGAGGTCGCGATCGACCTCGGCCTTGCCGACGCCGTCCAGCTCGGCAAGGGCATGGGCGACCGCTCGACCCTTCCGCAGTCGCTTCTCGCGGCACTCTTCGAATCCGTGGTCGGCGCCATCTACCTCGACGGCGGCATCGAGCCCGCGCGCACCTTTGTCCTGCGCTGCCTCGAGTCGCGCATCGACGACTCGACGCGCCTCGGCCACCAGCAGAACTTCAAGAGCGTCCTGCAGCAGTCGCTGCAACGAAAGGATCTCGGCACGCCGCAGTACCTCGTGCTCGACGAGAAGGGCCCCGATCACGCCAAGTGCTTCGAGATCTGCGTCGAGGTCGCCCAGCGCCGCTTCAAGGGCTGCTGGGGCATGAGCAAGAAGTCGGCCGAGCAGCTTGCCGCACTCGAGGCGCTCGTCGAACTCGGCTTCGCCGAACGGAGCGACACCGGCGAGGTGCGACTCGTCCACGCCAGCGGCGCCTGAGCCGCCGCCGCGCGGCATGCGCGATCATCCATGCGATCTGCGCGCGCCCAGCGCCACGGTTTGGATTCCGTAGCTCAGCGAAACATCAGCCGAAGATCAGCCAAGCGATCAGCAGCGCGTCGAACGCCATTGCGGCCACGAGCGCCGCAACCCACCAGGGCGTCCAGTCTCGTGCGGGACGGGCGGGAGGCACGATGGCGATCGTCGGCGCCGCGCTGTCGAGTGGCTCGCCGCGCCGGGCGCGATCCTGTACGACGGCAAGGATCAGGTTCGCATCGAACGTGCGAATGCCGAGTCGCTGCGCAAGCGAAAGCAGGCGCTTGCGATCCTCGTACGCGAGCACCGCGCCCTGCAGCGCCTGCTGCGCCTCCGTGGCAAGCCGCCAGCGGGCGTCGGTCGGGTCGAACGCACGGTCACGCGCCGACTCGCGCGCCAGAAGCATCTCGTGCGCCACGGCCTGGCGAAACAGCTTCTCCGACCGCGCGTCCCGCAGGGGATGTGGCGGCCGCTCGATTCTGAGTCGGCTGGTGGCTCTCGTTCGCATCTTGAACTGGATGGCGGGCGGCCCGCCGCGTGCGCCGAGCATACGCGCCCGCGCCGCAGATGCGAGAAAAACCGCGCCAGTCCGCGCGCTTCCCCTCCGTCGGAGCCGTCACAGAGCGAAATCTGCCGCGCTCACTCGGCGCCGTGCCGCACGAGGCGCCCCTCGACCAGGAACACCGTGTCTTCGGCGATGGAGGTCACGATGTCGGCCAGGCGCTCGACGCGCTGTCCGATCGACAGGAGCTCGATCGCGGCGCCCGACTTCTCGACGTCCTCTGCGATCCACTCGCGTGCCCAGGCCACCACCTCGCGGTTGAGGTTGTCGACGTACTCGTCGGCCCGCCGCACCTCGAGGCAGCGCTTGATGTCCTCGTTGGAGAACGCCACCAGCACCTCGCGCAGCATGTTCAGCGCCGCCTCGGCCATCTGCACCAGGGCGGAGGGATATCGGTAGGTACCCGCCTCGACCAGACGGATCACGCGCTTCGAGATGCCCTTGCACATGTCGGCGATCCGTTCGAGCTCGTTCGATACCCGCATGGCGGTCAGGATCATCCGGAGGTCGCTCGCCACCGGGCTCCCGAGCGCCAGCAGCCGCATGCACTCGTTCTCGAGGTCAAGCTGCATCTGGTCGATCTCGGCGTCGCCCGAGCGGACCTTGCGCGCCAGGTCGACGTCGCCGTCGCGGATGACCTCGATCGCGTTGGCCACGCGCTGCTCCACCAGTGCGCCGAGGGCCAGGAGGTTGCGGCGGAGGTCGATGATGCGCGATTGCAGGTGGACAGGCATGATGGGGCTCCACGAGGGATTCGGCCGCAGCGGTCAGCCGAAGCGGCCGGTGATGTAGTCCTCGGTCTGCTTGTTCTTCGGCTTGTTCCAGATGGTTTCGGTAGCGCCCGACTCGATCAGACGGCCCTCGAAGAAGAACGCGGTCTGGTCCGACACGCGCGCCGCCTGCTGCATGTTGTGGGTCACGATCACGATCGTGTAGCGGCTGGCGAGCGTCTCGATCAGCTCCTCGATGGCCAGGGTGGACTTCGGGTCGAGCGCCGAGCAGGGCTCGTCCATCAGCAGGATCTCGGGCCCGACGGCGATGGCGCGCGCGATGCACAGGCGCTGCTGCTGTCCACCCGAGAGCCCCAGTGCCGAGCTGTTCAGGCGGTCCTTGACCTCGTTCCAGATCGAGGCCGACCGCAGGCTCTGCTCGACCAGTTCGTCGAGCTCGGCGCGCGTGTAGTGCTTGTGAAGCCGCGGTCCGAACGCCACGTTGTCGTAGATCGACTTCGGGAACGGATTGGGCTTCTGGAACACCATGCCGACGCGGCGGCGGAGGTCGACGACGTCGAGCGACTTCGACAGCAGGTCCTCGCCATGGAGGTCCAGCGTCCCCTCGGCGCGCGCCGTCGGGATCGTGTCGTTCATGCGGTTGATCCAGCGGAGGAACGTGCTCTTGCCGCAGCCCGAGGGGCCGATGAACGCCGTGATCTGCTGCGAGGGGATGTCGAGCTCGAGGCTCTTGAGCGCCTGGAACGAGCCGTACCAGCTCGAGAAGCCGCGAACGGTGATCGCCGTCGGTGCGTCGGCATGCGACCCTCCGTGCGCCTGGGACGTCGTGTGCTTCACGGCGCCCGGCGTCGCGTGCGGGGCCACATGATGGCCATGGACGGGGCTCGCGGTGGTCGGGGTAGGCTCGGTCGACATGATGTTTCTCGTCGCGTTTCTCGGCGGCGTTGCGCTCACTGCAGCGGCTTCTGCAGCTTCTGACGGATGAACACCGCGATCCCGTTGAACAGAAGCAGCACGGCGAGCTGGACGATGATCGCGCTGGCCGCGATGGCGTGGAAGGCGTCCTGCGGGCGACCCGCCCAGTTGTAGATCTGCAGCGGCAGGATCGCGAAGTCGCTCATCAGGTTCTGCGGCGTGTTGAACACCAGCAGCAGCCCGCCGAGCACGAGCAGCGGGGCGCTCTCGCCCACGGCCCGGCTCATCGACAGGATCGCGCCCGTCATGATCCCAGGCACCGCCGCCGGCAGCGTGATGCCCCAGACCGTCTGCCACCGCGTCGCGCCCAGCGCGAAGGCGCCCGAACGCAGCGAGGATGGAACCGCGCGCAGCGCCTCCTGCGTCGAGATGATCACGACCGGCAGGATCACGAGCATGAGCGTGAGGCCGCCCGCGAGGACGCTCGAGCCGAAGGGCAGGCGCAGGAAGAACAGGCTGTCCTCGTTGCCGAGCGTGATGGCATCGTCGACGTTGGTTCCGAACACCCCGAACATGCGCGCGAACGCCGTGAGCCCGAGGATGCCGTAGACGATCGACGGCACGCCTGCGAGGTTCATGATGTTCGTCTGCACCAGCTTCGTGAAGCGGCTGCGCTTGGCGAACTCCTCGAGGTAGATCGCAGTTCCTACGCCGAGGGGCAGCGCCACCAGCGCGCAGATCGAGCAGACCCACACCGACCCCATGAGGGGCGCGAGGATGCCCGCTTCCGAGGGCTTTCGCGAGGCGAAGCTGGTGAGGAACTTCCAGCTCAGCGAGTCCCATCCCTGCCAGAAGATCGAGATCAGCAGCACCGCGAGGACCACCATCGCGACGTTGGTCGCGAACAGGCAGGTCAGCAGGAAGGCGCGGTTGGCGAACACGCGCGACGCGGCCGAGCGGGGAGTGGCCATCAGTCGTACTCCTCGCGGAACCGGCGCAGGATGTACTGCCCGATCATGGTGAGCACGAACGTCATCACGAAGAGCGTGGCCGCGACGGCGTAGCTCGACTTGTACTCGACGCCGAAGGCCGGCGCATCACCGAGGAAGATCTGCACCATGTACGCGGTCATGGTCTGGACCTCGGCGGTGGGGTTCGCGGTGATCTGCGCGACTCCTCCGGCGGCAAGGGCCACGATCATGGTCTCGCCCACCGCCCGCGAGATCGCCAGGAGGAAGGCCGCCACGATTCCCGAGAGCGCCGCGGGCACCACGACCTTGACCGACACGTCGAACCGGGTGCCGCCGAGCGCAAAGGCGCCGTCGCGAAGGCTCCGCGGCACGGCACGCAGCGCGTCCTCCGACAGCGAGCACACGATGGGCAGGATCATGATGCCTGTGGCGAGCCCCGCGGCCATCGCGTTGTAGTTGCCGAACGCGATCGGCGCATCGGGCGACCCGAACGTCGCGAGGAACGGATTCGCCTTCTGCAGGAGCGGCGTGATCACCGTGAGGGCGAAGAAGCCGTACACGACGGTGGGCACGCCCGCGAGGATCTCGAGCGCAGGCTTGAGCGTGGCGCGCACGCGCGGCGACGCGTACTCGCTCAGGTAGACGGCCGAGATGAGCCCGATCGGCAGCGCGAACGAGGCCGCGATCACCGACACGAGCAGCGTCCCGCTCACCAGCGGCCAGATGCCGAAGTGCTTCTCCGCGCCGAGCAGGGGGTTCCACTCGAGCCCCCCGAAGAACTCGCCGATCGAGACTTCATCGAACTGGAAGAAGCCCCACGTCTCCTTCGCGAGCACGAGGATGATCGCGGAGGTCACCAGGATCGAGAAGCTCGCGGCGATCGCCAGCAGCCCGACGATGATCCGCTCCCGACGCACCCGAGCCGACACCGACTTCGGGCGGCCGAGCCGCGTCAGGTCGCGGGCATCGGAGGTTGAGGGCACGGTGCTCAATCGGGTCGTCCTGGGTGGCACGGATCAGGCGGGCGCGAGGGGCGGGCAATCTACCCGCGAAACGAGAGGCAGGCACGCTCCCAGACGATTGTCAAGGTTCAGCGCTGTGCGAGCGCAGGTTTCGTAAGGAGAGGATGTTGCGGAGAACCCCCATCGGGAGGCTCTGGAAAGCACAGCGGCGGCTTTCGCCGCCGCTGCGCGTCGTATGGATCAATCACTCGTAGACCTGGGCGAGCGCGCCAGTCACGGGCTCGCCGGCAGGGGTCAGGAACTGCGTGCCCGTGCGGCGGGCGTCCCAGTTCTTGGTGACCTTGGCGTAGAGCTCGGCCGGGAGCTTCACGTAGCCGACCTCGCCCACGAGATCAGCGGCCTTCTGCAGGTAGAAGTCGACGAACGCATCCACCTCGGGGCGGTCCGCGCTCTTCTTGTTCACATAGATGAAGAGCGGGCGGCTCAGCGGCGCGTAACTGCCGTTCTCGATGTTCTCGGTGGTGACGGTCACAGGACCCTTGCCGCCGTCGATGGCGACCGACTTGACCTTGTCCTT
>JBIIRG010000036.1:0-17530 GCA_044341665.1 Phycisphaerales bacterium
GCGTCCGTCGAGGCCGATCTCTTCGTCTGCACCGACGTCGCCGCCCGCGAGGCGGCCGCACGGGGCCACGCACCCGAGCGGGAGATCCTCCTGTACGCCGTGCACGGCACGCTCCATGCCTGCGGCTATCGCGACGACACCGACGAGTCGTTCGCCGCCATGCACGCCGAGGAGGACCGCATCCTGACAGCGGGGGGGATGGGCTCGGTGTACGCTGTTCCAGTCCGCGACGAGCCAAAGGACGCGCACCCGTGACGCCCTACCTGATCCTCGCCATCAGCCTGACGGTCGCAGCGACGAGCTACTTCTCGGCGCTCAACCTCGCCATGGTCCAGGCCAGCCGTTCCGGTCTGGAGAACGAGCTCGATGCGCGCGGCGCCCTCGGGCGGGGGCGCTGGCTGCTCGACCGGCTCAGCGAGGCGTCGCACGCCGTCGCGCTCTTCCGCACCATCGGCCGCGTGAGTCTCTTCGCGCTCATCCTCGTCTCCTTCGAGGGCTTCGGCGAGTCGGCGCGCATCACGTGGACGGGTCTCACCGCGACGACCGCCGTGTCGGTCGCGCTCGTGTGGTTCTTCACCAGCGTCCTTTCGAGCGCCATCGCCCGTCATGCCACCTACGGCATCATCGCCGCGGGCCTGCCGTTCATCGGCTTCGCCACCACCTTGGTCGGCCCGCTGCTCGCGGCCGTCGGCTTCGTCGACGAGGTCGTGCGCCGGCTCTCGGGCGCCAACCTCCGCGAGGACGAGACCGAGGACGAGCTCATCCACTCGATCGAGGACCGCCGACGCGAGGGCGAGATCGATCCCGTCGCCGCCACGCTGCTGCAGCGCGCGGTCACCTTCGGCCAGACCACGGTCGCGAGCATCATGACGCCTCGCACCGACATCGAGGCGATCGAGATCAGCGACGACCTCGCCGCCGTGCGCGCGCTCATCACGGAGTACAGCCACTCGCGCATCCCCGTGTACGAGGAGAGCGTCGACCAGATCCTCGGCATCCTCTACGTGCGCGACCTCGTGCGCTACATCGGCGCCGCCGCGCCCGACTTCAGCCTGCGCGCGGTCCTGCGCGAGCCGCTGCGCGTGCCCGAGACCAAGCCCATCGGCGAGCTCCTGCGCGACTTCCAGCGCGCCGAGGTCCACATGGCGATCGTGGTCGACGAGTACGGCGGCACTGCCGGCATCTGCACCATCGAGGATGTGCTCGAGGAGATCGTCGGCGAGATCCACGACGAGCACGAGCCGCAGGACGAGCTGCCGCCCGTGATGGACCGCGTCAACGGCATGCGCTTCGAGGCCGAGGGCCGCGTGCCCATCGCCGAGATCAACGAGCGGCTGGCGCTGTCGCTGCCCGAGGACGGCGACTACGACACGATCGCGGGCTTCCTGCTCGACCGCTTCGGCCGCGTGCCCGGCAAGGGCGAGCGTGACGACACGCCCGAGGCGACGTTCGAGATCCTCGCGTCCACTCCGACCAAGATCGAGCGGGTGGCGATCCTCCTGCGCGAAGAGGCGCCCGACGAGCGCCCTCAGGACGCATCCTCCGAGCCCGACCGCGATGGCCGCGACTGAGGCATCGCTGCGAAACCGCCGCGCGGGCGCTCCCAACGGTGCGCCGCCGCGATGACCCCGTCGAGCGAACAAACCCGCACCCCGCGCTCGGCGAGCGTGCCCGCCGCCGCCCTGAGTCCCGAGCGCTGGCGCCTCGGTCCAAACGGCCAGGTGCGCGACATGCTGGCCCGCGATGCCGACCGCGCCGTCGCCTGCATCATGCATCTCTGGATCCTGAGCGGGGCGATCCTCGGGCCCTTCGCGGTCCTGCTCCCGCTCGGGCTTTGGATCGCGCTTCGGCGCCGGTCGCCGCTCGTCGACGACCATGGGCGCGAGGTCATGAACGCGCAGATCACCATGCTCGTCCTCGTGGTCGTGGTGTGCGTGGGCTGGGTGCTGCTCGTGCCCTGGCTCCTCATCTGGCTCGTGTCGCTGGTGCGCGGATCGGTCGCGGGCGCAGGCGGCGAGATCTTCCGCTACCCCGTCCTCATCCGCCTCATTCCGTAGAAACGCGGGCGCTACACTGCGCGGGTGCCGCTTCTCGAAGCTCGGAACCTCGCCAAGTCGTACTCGGGCCGCCGCGTCGTCGACGGCGTGTCGTTCGAGGTGAACGCAGGCGAAGTGGTGGGGCTCCTCGGCCGCAACGGCGCGGGCAAGACCACCAGCTTCCGCATGGCGATCGGCATGATCACGCCCGAGGGCGGCTCGGTGCACTTCGACGGCAACGACGTCACGCATGAGCCGATGTACCGCCACGCGCTGGCGGGCATGGGCTACCTCTCGCAGGAGCCGAGCGTGTTCCAGCGCCTCAGCTGCGAGGAGAACCTCCTCGCCATCCTCGAGACGCAGGCGCTGAGCCGCGAGCAGCGGCGCGCGCGCGCGCGCGAGCTGCTCGAGCAGTTCGGCCTGCTGCACAAGGCCAAGGACGAGGCGCGCACCTGCTCGGGCGGCGAGCGTCGGCGCCTTGAGATCGCGCGTGCGCTTGTCACGCGCCCCAAGCTCATGCTGCTCGACGAGCCGTTTGCCGCGGTCGACCCCCACACCGTCGAGGAGCTTCAGGTGGAGGTGCGTCGCCTTGCCGACAACGGCATCGCCATGCTGGTCACCGACCACAACGTGCAGCAGACGCTGCGCATCTGCGACCGCGCCTACATCGTGCACGAGGGCCGCAACCTGCGCGAAGGCACGCCGCGGGAGATCATCAACGACCAAGGCGTGCGCGAGGCCTACCTCGCCTCCACCTTCCGCGGCGACGAGTTCGACTGAACGCCATGCGACGCCAGCACTGCACCAGCATCGTCCTCATCGCCTGCGCGTCGGCCGCCGTGCTCGGCGGCTGCGTGGAGCGCCGCGTGTGGATCGACACCGACCCGCCGGGCGCGCTCGTCTGGCTCAACGACGCCCAGATCGGCCGCACCCCGGTCGACGTGGGCATCACCCACGACGGCACCTACGACCTGCGCATCGAGAAGGAGGGCTTCGAGCCCATCGTCACGGGCGCCGACGTCGACGGTCCGCTCTGGGACCAGCCGCCGTTCGACTTCTTCGCGGAGGTCCTGCCGGTCGACGCCACCCATCGCACCCGATGGAACTTCGTCCTCCGCGCCCGTGACGAGTCGGACGCAGCGCTCGCGGAGCGCGCGGCCAGCTTCCGCGCGCGCATGCAGTCGCAGTAGCGCCTCTCCCACGGCGAGTTGCAGCACGCGCCACTCCGTCGACCTGCCGAGGGGCTTCGCCGCCAAAAGAAACACCGTCCGGCGCGCTCCGACTCGCTCCGGACGGTGATCGCGGCTCCGAGGAGCCACAGATGCCTGCTGGAACCCCCTTGCTGACGTTGGCCGACTTTGGCCGACTTTGGCCGACTTCGGCCGACTCGGCATGCGACCCGCTGCGTGGTGCCGCACGGTCGACTGGGGATCCCTGCGAAAGATGTTGTCGTCGCCTCGGTCGGGTCAGTAGACTGACAGAGGGCTCCGCACGGTACCGAAGTCGGTGCCCTGTGGTCAACGACTTTGCCTCGGATTGTTGGAGTTCGAGACGCGCGATGCAAGATTCTGCAGGACAAGACCTTGCGAAATCGCCCTCTGTGGAGGCGTCCTGTAATGCCAGCTCGGCTCCGGGCGCCGCGTCCGCGTTGCAGCCGGCACGGGTGGTCGAGGTGGCGCTGGCCGCGCTCTACCGCCGCGTCGAGGGGCGGGTGGAGCTGCTCGTGGCCCGGCGGCATGCCGAGGCGATCCGCGGTGGCCTCTGGGAGTTCCCGGGCGGCAAGATCGAGGCTGGGGAGCTTGCCGCGGCTGCCGCGTTGCGCGAGATCGCCGAAGAGGTGGGGCTCGGGCGCGAGGCGTTCCTCGACCACGCGGCGGCAGGGACCCCGGGTCCACTCCAGCCGTTGCTCGTGGTCGAGCATTCCGACCCCGAGGTGGCCCGCGAGAAGTCGCTCCGTCTGCACGCCTTCCTTGCCGAGGTCAAGCCCAGCGCGCAGCCAAAGGCGCTCGGCGCGAGCGAGGTGCGGTGGATCGCCGTCTCCCAGCTGCCTGACTTCGAGTGGCCGAAGGCGAACGCCCCGATCAACGACCGGCTGCTCGAGATCCTCGATCCGGATCGCGCCCACGCCGGGTGATGCGCTCGACTTGCGGTTCGCGTCGATCGCACGATGATGCCGTGATGCCCTTCGTCTCCCGATCGATCGCCGCCGCCGCCGTGTCCGTGCTCGCCTGCGTGACCGCTGCGCGTGCGGATGGGTTCGCCTGGGATCCCGCGGCGCTCGATCTGACGCTGCTCGCAGGCGTGCAGGCGACCGACGACGCCACCACGACGTCCGTGCGCGCCGAGCACCGCGCCGATCGCATCGAACTCGAGCCCTATGCGATCGTCGCAGCCGACTTCCACGGCGTGACGGTCGTGGGTGGCGGCGTCGGCTTCCACTGGTTCGTGGCCGAGCATGTCTCGGCCGGATTCTTCGGCGAGGTGCTCCATGTCAACCAGGAGAGCGACAACGCCGTCGGACTGGGCGGTGGCGTGCTGCTTCGCTGGCATGCGCTTCAGCTCGAGCACTGCAGCATCTTCGGCGAGCTCGGGGTCGGCATCGTCGGCTTCGACGAGCCCGTGCCCGCGGAGGGGACGAGCGTCGTCTTCTCGCCGCGCGCCGCCGTGGGCGCGCAGTTCGCGCTCGATGCGACCACGCACCTCAGCGCGCGCGTCGGCTGGCTGCACTTCTCCAATGCGCAGACGGGCGAGGAGAATCCCGGCATCGACGCGCTGTCGGTTTCCCTCGGGCTGCACCTCGAGTTCTGACAGAGCCGCCGCGTAGCCTCGCCGCTCAGGCGTACCCGCGCGGGTGCGACTGCATCCACATCCACGCGCTGCGCACGGTCTCATCGAGATCGATGCGCGAAGCCCGCCAGCCGAGGTCGCGCGCGATGGCCGACGGATCGGCAAAGAGCATCGGCGGATCGCCCGCGCGCCGCGCCGCATCGACGGTGGGGATCGCATGCCCCGTCACACGCCGGCAGGCGTCGATCACCTCGCGGACCGAACGGCCGCGGCCGATGCCCACGTTCCACGCGCGGAACGAACCCGGAGCGAGCGCAGGCAAGGCCGCGAGATGCGCCTCGACGAGGTCGTCGATGTGCACGTAGTCGCGGATGCAGGTGCCGTCGGGCGTCGGGTAGTCCGTCCCGAAGATGGAGAGATGCGGACGCCGGCCGAGCGCTACCTCGAGCGCGATCGGGATGAGATGCGTCTCGGGCCGATGGTCCTCGCCCAGCCTGCCGCGCGCGTCGCAGCCCGCGACGTTGAAGTAGCGGAGCGCCACCGCCGCAAGCGGTGCGGCCGACGCGGGCACGGCGCAGGCGTCGCGCAGCACGCGCTCGAAGAGCAGCTTCGACGCGCCGTACGGATTGATCGGCTTCTGCTCGAGCGACTCGCGCAGGGGGATCTCGTCGGCGGCCGGTTCGCCGTAGGTGGCGCACGTCGACGAGAAGACGATGCGCCGCACGCCCGCCTGCTGCATGGCCCGCAGCAGCGAGATGCCGCCCGCGGTGTTGACCGTGAAGTAGTCGAGCGGCTTCTCGACGCTCTCGCCCACATAGGTGAGCGCCGCGAAGTGGAGCACGGTGTCGACCCCGCCCTCGCCCATGGCGCGCGCGAGCGTGGACGTGTCGGCGAGATCGGCCTCGATGAATCGGAAGCGCGCTCCTCCCGCAGCACGCAGCACCTCGATCGCACCGCGGTGGCCGCGCGAGAGGTTGTCGACCACGGTCACCTCGTGCCCCTCGTCGAGGAGCCGAAGGGCTGCGTGGGAACCGATGTAGCCGGCGGCGCCGGTGATGAGTGCACGCATGATGGAGGGTCTCGGCGCGGTGATGAAGGCGGTGCAGCCGTTGGTGGGGCGGTGCTGTCGACGGACCTCAGTCCGCCCCGGTCGTTCGTGAACGCAGCATAGTGTCGAGCCTAGGAGTTCTTGAGGGTATTCGCGTCCCTCTCGACGGGCTCTTGCGAGTCCATCCTGGGCGAACCCGCCCGTCGGCTCAGAGGCCTCGGCTCTGGCCGATATGTCTCCACGACGACGCCTGTGGAGCGACTCGCATCGTGTTCGGCGGCACCCGTGGCCGTGACCGGGCCAAGCATGGCTTCAACCGCACGGTCGACGCACGCCTGGCTGCTCCATGCGGTCGCCCCGATCTCTGCCGAGCGCTCGCCCATCGCGCGGAGTTCCTCCGCAGAGGCATCGCGGAATCGACGCAATGCCGTGCGCACTTGGTTGCCGTCGAGCGGGTCGAAGCCGAATCCGTTCTGGCCCTCTGCGAGCGCCTCCTCGAAGTTTCCAACCCGATTCGAGAGCAGCATTGGCAGGCCGGAGTGCAGCGCCTCGACGACGGAGAGCGGATTGGGATCGTGGAGCGAGGGCAGCAGCAGCGCATCGCTTGCGCGGTAGATGGCAGGCATCTGCCGATAGTCGACGTATCCATCGACCAGGGAGACCCGTCCTGCCAGCCCGCGGTCTTCGATCGCGTGCAGCACCTCCCGCCGCAGCGGACCCTCTCCGATGATCCGGATCGCCAGGCCATCCAGCGCGGTCCGGTCGACGTGCTGAAGGAACTCGAGGATGCCCTTGTGGCCGATGAGCCGCGCCGGCCAGAGCAGCAGTCGGTCGCTGCCCGAGAGCGTCTCCGCGCCCACCGCGGCTCGCGCGCGAGCCCGATCTTCCTTCGAGATCTGCGTGGAGAAGCGCGACTCGTCGACGACATTCGGAAGCACCACGGCGCGCGAGAGCAGCTCGTCTCCCATGTACTGCTCGAGGTACCGCAGGCCCTTTCGGCCCGGCACGAGAAGATGGTTGCTGCGAAGGAGCAGCGCCCTCTTGGCGCGACCTACGACGCCGCTGCTCCGCCCTGGAATGTCGACATTGAACTCCATCCATGCGATGCGCCTACGTGGGCGTGCCAGCATGACGGCCAGCAGCGACGTCACGCTGTCCCACACGCCGCCGTGAAGCAGGACGTCGGGGCGCCTCCTGGCGAGGTTCCAAACCAGGCTGGGGTTGAGCCACAGCGTGGTGCCCCTGACGCGAATCGGATACCCGTCCCACACCTTGTAGCTGAACCGGGCATCCTCGAGCGAACGCTGCCACGACGCGGGCCGGTCGGGGTTGTTCGCGCCGAAGAAGTGGACATGCAGGGAGTCACCGCGTGCCTCCAGCGACCTCGACAGGCAGTTGAACAGGTGCACTCGATAGGGCGCGGGGATGTTGTGGAGGAGTTCGAGCTGGGCCACGGTCTCTTTCCCGCATTTGCAAGTCCGGCCGCGCATCGGCAATCGGGCGAGGGAGCCTACCGTGGAGTTCGCCGCGTGCAACTTGAGCGGCGCGGAATCGGCGAGTCCGACCGTACGGTCGCTCTTTCGGGGCGTGCGCGAGATCATCGCTCGTTCCGAGCTGCTTCTAGGACTCGGATCACGCGGCCGCGGTCAAGCAGGCCCCCTCGGGAAGCCGATGTCCCCGCATGACCATCGCAGGCTCTCCGGTCCGCGCCAAGTCCCTCAAGCGGCTTGCATTCGCGATCCTCACATCGGGGCTTGCGCGCAGGCTGATCGGACTGTGGTACGGCGACACGGTTCCGTTCCGTGGCACTCGCATCCGCACAGCGTCCCGCGGTTCGTTCGAGGCGCCGCTGCTCCTTGCGGGCATCTACGAGCGTGCCGAGATCGACTTCGTGCACCGCCATCTGCCTCCGACGCAGCGGGTGGTCGAACTCGGGTCGAGCCTGGGCGGAAACAGCTGCCAGATCTCCCGTCGGCTCGCGCCCGGCGTCCCCATGCTGTGCGTGGAGGCGAATCCTGAGATCGTGGGGATCCTTCGCGAGAACATCTCGCGGAACTGCGGCGACCGCCCCGTGGACGTCCTTCACGGCATGATCGGCGAAGCCAGCGGGGAGGGGCTGCTCGAGATCGGCGGTTCGACGCTCGCGTCGGGGGCTGGTCGGGGCGGCGTCCGTACCGCCCGAGTTCCCATGTACACGCTCGGTGACGTCGTCGGCCGTCTTGGAGGCGAGCCGTACTCGCTTGTGGCAGACATCGAGGGAGCGGAGCTCTCCTTCATGACGGTCAACCGAGCGGCGCTGAAGCACTGCACGCTCATGATCATCGAGTGCCATGCGACCGAGTTCCAGGGCAAGCGCTACACGCTCGACGAGGTCCTCGCACTCCCTCTCGCACACGGCGAGTGGGAGATGATCGACCGGTACCACGCCGTCGCCGTGTACCGACGTACCGCGCCCGCGGCGTAAGTCGTCGAACGGCAACCCCGGCGCCGGGGTTGTCTCGTGGGTCCCAGTCTCGTGAGTCCCAGTCTCGTGGCCTCCGGTCTCGTGGGTCTTGGTCGCGGGGAGCTCAGGGGCGGGCGTTACCCCATTGTCGCGCGCCATCGTCGCTCCCCTGCAAGTTCCCGGCCCAGAGCGCCGATACCTCCTCTGCAAACGGCACACGCCGCGCAGATCCTCCAGATAGAACAGGCCGCCCCATGCGCACCACCGCCATCCTCATCGGACCTGCAGCCTCGTGCGACCTCCTCGAGCGTCAGTTGGCGCTTCTGCCATCGTCGCCTGTGGTGCTGGGACGGGTGCACGTGGGGCCCGAGTCGCGCGCGGGTGCTGGCGCGCCTGTGCTCGGCTCGCTCGAGCAGCTCGAGTCGGTGTGCGCGATGCGGCGCCCCGGGCTCGCGCTCATCACGCTTCCTGCGCCCATGGCGGACCTGCTGACCACGATCCGCACCCGCCTCCGCAAGCTCGGCGTCGTCGAGCGCTTCATGCCGGCACTCGAGGACCAGCTCGCGGGCGTGGGGCCGCGCACCGAGATCGACGTCGACCTGCAGCGGCTGATCGGGCGTCCGCCCCGTCGCATTGACGAAGACGCGATCCGCGCCGTGGTCGGCGGGCGCACCGTGCTCGTGACCGGCGCAGGCGGCTCGATCGGCAGCGAGATCTGCCGCATCGTCGCCCGCTTTGGCCCTGAGAAGCTCGTGCTCGTCGAGCGCAGCGAGAACGCCCTCTTCGAGATCGACCGGCAGATCGCACGCCGCCATCCTGCGCTCGCCCGCCGCGCCGCGCTGCACGATGTGGTCGACGCCGACGCGACGCTCGAGCTCTTCCGCGAGGAGGAGCCCGACATCGTGTTCCACGCCGCGGCGCACAAGCATGTGCCCATGATGGAGGACCACCCGGGCCTTGCGGTCGACAACAACCTCTTTGGAACCAAGAGCGCCGTCGATGCCGCCATCGCCATCGGCAGCGAGCGCTTCGTCATGGTGTCGACCGACAAGGCCGTCAACCCGACGTCGGTCATGGGTGCGACCAAGCGCCTTGCCGAGCTCTACATCCAGCACGTGAACCGCACGGCGGGCACTGCCTGCTCGCTGGTCCGCTTCGGCAACGTCCTCGGAAGCTCCGGGTCCGTGCTCGAGACCTGGAAGCGGCAGATCCTCGACGGCGGTCCCGTCACGGTGACCGACCCACGCATGACGCGCTACTTCATGTCGATTCCCGAGGCGGCGGCGCTCGTGATCCAGGCCGCGGCGCTCACCGACCGCTCGGCCAAGAGCGGGGAGGTCTTCGTCCTCGACATGGGCGAGCCGTTCCGCATCGTCGACCTTGTGTCGCGCTTCATCGCCATGCATGGGCTCGCGCCCGTCTTCCCGGGCGACCCGTCGTCGGGATCGCGGTACGGCGAGATCGCGGTTTCCTTCACCGGGGCGCGGCCGGGCGAGAAGCTCTTCGAGGAACTGGCGCTCGACGCCGAGACCATCCGAGAGTCGCGCCACCCCGACATCCGCATCTGGGGGCTGCCGACGCCCGACCCGAGCTGGGTCGAGCGGATGGTGGAGACCCTCGGACCCCGCAGGCGGAGCCGGGACGCAGCCACCGTGGCCGCCATGGTGCGGGAGCTTGTTCCCGAGGCGCCCGTTGGTGCTGCGGCACCCGCCGCATAAGAGGAAGCGTCAGACGCGCTCTGCGTCCGCAGCCAAGGCGGCGGCAGACTCGAGCAATCGGATGAGTTCGCGCGTCGACTCGATGGCGGTGTCGAGGCTGCTCGTACCCGTCACCTGGCGAATGGGATCGAGCCGGCGGTCTTCCGCCAGCTTGTTCTCGACGATCGCCTTGTTCAGTTCGAGTTCAACCAGGACCGCCCGGGCCTCGCCGAGGGCGGCGGCAGCCTGATCCGGTCGGATCCCATCGGGCAGCGTGGCCGACACCGCGGTGCGGTCGGCGGACACCTCGTGATTCGGACGGCTCGGAGAGGGGATCGTGCGTGAACGCGGATCCATGAGGGGGAATCATGGCAATGATCCGCCCGTTCGGCAACCCCGAACCCCACGGTTGGCCGCGCCCGAGAACCGGATCACGCCCTCCGCACCGCCAGCGCCTGCCATACAGGACCGCGCGGAACCTCGCTTGGTCCGATACGGCGCGGTTCCTCCGAACGCGTCCCTCAGCCGAGCGGCTCGGACTCGATCGATGCGTCCTGGCCGGCCAGCTTGCGCTCTGCGTAGCGACGCAGCCAGTTCTCCCAGCTCTTGCCGCTGGCGGCGTCCTTGCCGGTGAAATCGATGCGCGCGATCTCGCGCAGGGCGATCGAACGTCGCGGCGATCCGTCGCACGGCAGGATCCGGATGCACGCCGCATCGACCGGCTCGACGGACGCGTCGAAGACGTACCCCTCGATGGTGCTGCCTTCGGTCGTCGTCAGCGTCACGTCGCCGCGGAAGTCGACGGCGCGCGCGACGTCGTCACGCAGCGCGGCGTGGGTGCTTCCGTCGATCATGTTGTCGTGGCGGCCGCCGTTCATGGGGCTACTCGTCGTCGTCATCGCTGCCGTAGCCGCGGTCGTCGTCGTCATCGTCATCGTCGGCGCCGTCGTGGTAGGGCGGCACGTACTCCGACCGCACGGGATCGAAGAAGCGCCAGCCGCGCTCGAGGGTCGCGCGCAGCAGCCTGCCTCGCGGCTCGTTCTGGGTCCCGAAGAAGAGGATGTGGAAGAGCTCGTCCTCGGTGACGGTGATGGTGAGCTGCAGCACCGGATCCTGCATCGGCGGCATCTCGACGCGGATGCCCGGCCCGTGAAGCACGTCTGCACCCGCACGGTCGGCCGCGGTGTTGAACGCGCGGAAGAACTGCGCGATCTCCGCGCGCGATGCGAGCGGCGCAAGCCCGCCGCCTTCGGCTCTCGGTCGCGGCTTCTGCAGGATGTAGAGGTCGGAGAGCATGCGTGGCAGGAGGACGTCGGAACGGATCGCGATGATAGCGCAGCCCGCGGTTCCGCCGTCCCTCAACCTGCCGCGAGGAGCGACGACGCGGTGTCGAGCAGCCGGACGAGCGAGACGGGCTTGAACAGGTAGGCGCGGGCGCCCAGTCCGAGCGCGAACTCGCGGTGCCGGCGCCCCTGGTTGGCGGTCACCATGATCACGGGAATCTCGATCCGCTCCTCCTGCAGCTTCTCGAGGACGAGCAGCCCCGAGCTGCGGGGCAGCATCATGTCGAGCACGAGGATGTCGGGCCGCTCCTCGCGCACCAGGTGCAGCGCGCCGAGTCCGTCGGTCGCGGTCAGCGTGCGCGCACCCTCGTGGCGGAACGCGAGGTCGATCGACTGGAGGATGTCGGGGTCGTCGTCGACGATCGCGATGGTGCGGTTGGCAAAGCGCGTGGCCACGGGCGGTCCTTTGGAGCGAGGCCTGACGGAAGGCCGTGTTGCACGGGCGCGGACCCGTCGCGAGCCGCCGCGCGCGGTCAGTGCGGACGATAGCGGGGGTCGATCGCCTGCGGGGCGCCCGAGGCACGGACCGCCTCGCGATAGGCGTCTGCGTCGACCGCGTCGCCGATCGGCTTTCGCAGTTCTGCGAGCAGCTCGGGCGTCATCCACGGCAGCGCCGCCAGCTTGCGCTCGAGCCGCGCCGGCATCGCCTCGCCCTCGCGCTCGTGCTTGGGGCGGGAGTTCCAGCGGCGGTGCACCCAGAGGTACTGCTCGGGGCTCTCGCGCACCATCCACTCGATCGCGCGGTTGAAGCGCGCACCGACGTACAGCATGGGGTCGTCGGCATCGGCCCAGTCTGCGGGCTCGATCACATCGTTCACGCGGACCTCGTAGCGGAATGCGCCGTCGAGGCGTCGCGCGTAGCCGCACACGATCGGAAGCTCGTAGCGCATCGCGAGGAGGGGGATCGACTTGTAGGTCGAGGCCAGCCGCGAAAAGAAGGGGACGAAGAGCCCGTCGGGGCCCGCGTTCTGGTCGGCGATGAAGCCGATCTTGCCGCCCGCCTCGATGACCTTCTGGATCTCGTCGGTGGCGCCCCACTTGGTGATGACCTTGAGCCCGGTCTTCTGCCGCACGCCGAGCAGCCAGTCGTTGAGGAAGCGGTTGTCGAGCGGGCGGGCGAGGGCGGTCATCTCGAATCCGATGAGCGCCAGCGCGTAGCCGAGGATCTCCCAGTTGCCGATGTGGCCGGTGACGAAGATGCAGGGCTTGTCGCCCATGATGTGCTTCATCGCCTTGCCCACGTTGCCCATGCGCACGCGCTCGTGCCAGTTCTCGTGGCCGACGGTGCGCGGCATGGCGAAGGCGTCGACCATGAACAGGCCGAACATGTGCCCGATCGACGCGTCGACGATCGCGCGCTGCGTGTCGATGTCGAGGTCAGGCAGCGATCGCGCCACGCCGGTGCGCGCCCGCTCGCGGCGGGTGGCGCCGAGGCGTGCGTACGCCTTGCCGACCAGGCGCGCGGTCTCGAGGTTCTGGTCCGGGTCGAACGGAGAAAAGAACGCGGCGACCGTTCTGGCCGCCGCGTACTGAGCGAGTTCGATGGTGATGCTCACCGGATGTCCAGTGACTCGGGCCTCGCGGGCTCCGGGTTAGTCGGCGACCGAACCCGTGAGGGTCTGGAAGCGGGTCCAGTTGAGCACGGGGATCTCTGCGTCCATGGCCGAGCGGAGGAGCGCGTCGTAGAGCTCGCGCGCGTTGTTCTGCTCGGTGTAGGCGAGGATCTGCGCGTCGGTCGCGTCGCCCGAGAGCGGCGACGGCATCGAAGGCTCGACGCCGAGCACGAGGAAGTCGAGGTCGCCCGAGAGCGTGTCGCGGTCGAGCACCTCGCCGCCCCACTCGGCGATGCGGTTCTTGATGAAGTCGGCCTCGCCGGTGGTGGCCTTGCCGTCGTTGTTCACGTCGAACTTGCCGTGCACGAGGAACTTGAACTTGTAGTTCGGGTTGTAGACCGCGTTGGCGACCACGTCGTCCTTCACGATCGGGCGGCTGCCCGAACCGCGGAGGATGCGGCAGGTCGAGGTGGTGTCGCCGATCTTGATGACCTGGATGCTGGCCTTGCCGCGGTTGTTGCCGCCGTTGGCCGCAGCAGCGATGCTCGGGGCGTCGTCGAAGACCTCGAAGGTCATGCCGGGGACCACGCGCTTGTTGGCGCCGATGTCGATGAAGACCGTGCCTTCCTTGGCGTCGTACTCGACGATGCGGGCATCGACGAGCGCGGCGGGGTTCGAGGCGGAGATGGTGGTGGCGTCGACCTTGCGCTGGAGCGCGGCCACGCGCTCGTCGGCGCGCTGCAGCTTCTCGCGGAGCGCGTCGATCTCGGTCTGGAGCTCGTCGATCTTGGCCGTGTAGGTGGTCTCGTTGTCGGCGCGCGCCTGGTCAAGCGCGGTCTTGGCGTCGTTGAACTCGGCGCGGTAGCCCTCCGCAGCCTCGCGGTAGCCGGCGATCGAGGCGGTCACCTCGGCGGCCGTCTTCTCGCCGGCCTTGCGCGCCTCGGCGAGCTCGCGCTGCGCCTCCTCGAGCTGCTTGGCGATGTCGGCGGCCTTCTTCTCGGCGGCGCTGGCCTGCTGGGCGCGGTTGTCGCGGTCCTGCTTGAGGCCGCGCATCGCGTCCTGCACCGAGTCGTTCGACTCGAGGCCGAGCGTGGCGCGCATGCGCGCGATGTCGGCGTTGCGGTCGTTGGCCACGAACTGGCCCGTGTCGCGGATCTGGTTGAGCATGTAGCCGAACACGCTCGCGCCACCGGTGGACGCGCGGATGTTGGCAGCGTCGGAACCACCGCGCTCAGGCGCGCTGATGAACAGGTCGAGCTCCGTCTTGGCCTCGCTCGACGCCAGCTCCGCCTCCGTCTTGTACTTGTAGAGGAAGATCGAGGTGACGAGCAGACCGAGGGTGAGGACGACGAAGACCACCAGAGCAACCAGCACGCCAGTGGAACCGCCAGATCGAGACGACATCTTCATATCTCCATGAGCCCCAGGTTCGTGGGGGCAGGGCTCGAACGGGGGAGTATCGGATGTTTCCCCCCCCGCGTCAATCGGTGCGGTCGCTCGAGGATGGTCCGGGCGGTCGATCCGAGCGTTGGCCGACGGGGCCCGAGGATGCGCCGAGGCATCGTGGAGCGCGTCGGGGAGGCGTGCCGTCGGCGGCGCAGGCCGCGTTGTCACGGCGTTTCTGGCCGGTCAGGTTGTCTTCACGGCCGCCAGCGCCTCGTTGGCGGTGGTCACGCGCCGCGCCACCAGCTCGGCCGCCGAATCGCGCAGGGTGGTGAGGTTGCCGTCGATGCGCGCAGCCGACTCGACCGCGCGCGAGCTCGCGCGGCGCATGATCTCGGTGCGCGTGCGCTCGTCGACCGTGAGGAGCTCGTAGCAGCCGATGCGCCCTCGGTAGCCCGAGCCGCGGCACTCGCGGCAGCCGACCGATTCGGCGATGAGGCCGTCGTCGCCCGTGCGGAAGTCGGGCGGGAGCTCGCCGTCGCGCGGCGCCCTGGCCACGGCGCAGGCCCTGCATACGCGCCGCAGCAGGCGCTGCGCGAGGACGCCCTCGACGGTGCTCGCCACGAGGAACGGCTCGACGCCCATGTCGAGCAGGCGGGTCGCGGCACCGCAGGAGTCGTTGGTGTGCATGGTGGAGAGCACGAGGTGGCCCGTGAGCGACGCCTGCACCGCGGCGTTGGCCGTCTCGGCGTCGCGGATCTCGCCGATCATGATGATGTCGGGGTCGTGGCGCAGGATCGCCCGCAGGCCCGCCGCGAAGTCGAGGCCGACCTGGTGGTTCACCTGGATCTGGTTGACGCCCGGCACGTGGTACTCGACGGGATCCTCGACGGTGATCGCCTTGACCTCGCCGGAGACGATCTGCTTGAGCGACGCGTAGAGCGTGGTCGACTTGCCGCTGCCCGTGGGTCCCGTGACCAGGACGATGCCGTGCGGGCGACCGACGAGATCGAACCAGCGCGTGCGGATACCGTCGGGCATGCCGAGCTCGTCGAGCCCGACGAGCACCGCGTTCTTGGCGAGGATGCGGAGCACGATGCCCTCGCCGTACAGCATGGGAATGACCGAGAGACGCAGGTCGAACTCCTGCACCTTCTGTCCGGGCACGCGCTGCTTGAGCGTGATGCGGCCGTCCTGCGGGCGGCGCTTCTCGGCGATGTTGAGGTTCGCCATGATCTTCAGGCGGCTCACGATCGCGTTGCGGAAGCGGTGGATGGTGGGCGGCACGCCGGCGTCGCTCATCACGCCGTCGATGCGGTAGCGCACGTGCAGTTCGTGCTCGTACGGCTCGATGTGGATGTCGGTGGCGCGCTCGCGGATCGCCTCGAAGAGCAGGTCGTTGACGAGCCGCACCACGCTCGCCTCGCTCGCGTCCTCCGCCTCGGCCGACTCGGCCTTGGTCTCGGCGCCGGGGGCGTCGGACGCGCCGAGCGCCTCGAGCACATCGCCCGCCACGCCGAAGCGGTTCTTGATCTGGAGACCGATGTCACCGTCCTCGGCGACCACGAGCGACACGGGCATGCCCGCGGCCACGCGCAACTGGTCGAAGGAATCGAGCCGCAGCGGATCGCTGGTGGCCACGACGAGCGTGCCCGCCTCGATGCGGACCGGGATCGCACGGAGACGGTAGACGAGCCGCGGCGGCACGGCGCGCACGGCCTCCTCGTCGATCTCCAGTTCATCGAGGCGGACGAACGGCATCGCGAGCTCGTCGGCAAGGGCGCGCATGACCTGCTCGCCGCTTGCGAAGCCGAGGCGCGCGATCGTCTGCTCGATGCGCTCGCCCGCGCGCGCCTGCTCGCGCATCGCCTGCTCGAGCTGCTCGCTGGAGATCAGTCCCTGGGAAAGCAGGATCGCGCCAAGTGCCATGGGGGAAGGGTAGACGCTCGGCGCGCTACGCGCCCGCGCCCTGCACCGCGCGGAAGATCGCAAGCGACGCCGTCTGCGTATGGACGTAGGAGTGGCGTCCGAGCGGACCGATCTCGCCCGCTGCGTGGAATCCGCAGATCGGCGCGCCGCCAAGGCGCGTGCTCGCGAAGCGCGCGTCGTGGCCCGCCTCGGCAAAGAGCCGCGTTCCGCGCATGTTGCACGTGAAGAGGAGGGCCGCAGCCGGCTGCGTGCGCAGCTGCTCCGCCGTGAGGAGAAGCGCGAGGTCGTCGTGGGCCGTCTGCGCGTCGCGGATCTGGAACTGGATGGTGCTGCCCATGGGCGCCGCGTCGGTGAGGACCAGCGCGCTCGTTGCGGCGCGCACCTCGAGCACGGGCCGCACGAGGAAGTCGCCGCGTCCGAGCCGGGCCTTTGACGCATCGTGCGCCACGCCCACGAGGAGCCCGTTGCCCAGGAGCTCGCGGTCCGGCTCGGGCAGCGCCTCGGCCATGGCGCGCGTGACCTCGAGCGCAGGCCGGCCGCCGATCTCGAGGATCTCGCCGCCGCGCGACCTGGTCACGACGAGCGGCTGCCCCACGGGGCGGCACCCTTGGCTGACGAGGCTGTCGATCTCGATGTCGCCAAAGAGCGAGAGCCCCACGATGCCCTCGTGCGCCGTGCGGCGGTCGACGGTGAGCACGTTGAGCCCGGCGTGGCTGGCGCCGCTGGCGATGCCGCCGAAGATGCGGGTGGAGCCCGGTCCGGCGGCGCGCTCGATGGAGGCGCACGCCTGCCCAGCGTGCAGTGCGAAGGGATCCGCGAGCATGAGCAGGCCGCGGTGGGGGAGCGCGCCTTCATCTGGCGGCAGCGACACGCGCTCACGGATGAAGCCGTCGCTCCAGACGGCAGGCGGGCCGTCGGTCAGGCTGAAGTGAAAGGGCCGCGCCACCACGCCGGGCAAGCTGAGCGCCATGGCGGAAAGCCCGGCGCTGCGTTCGACCTCCGCGCCGTCGCTCACCACGCCCTCGGCCGTGCACGCGAGGACATGCGCGGGGTGCAGCTCGGCGCGGAGCATGTCGATCGCGTCCGAGAACAGCGCCCGGTGGTGAAACGAACCGAAGACCACCAGAAGGTCGGGGCGGATGCGCATCCCGTCGCGCAGCGCCGCGGCGACATCGCGCGCGGCAAGCCGCGTCTCCAGACGCTCCGAAAGCGCCGTGACGGCAACCGGGACCTTGCGGGTTTGCACGGTCATGCAGGATATTGCGGACAACGCGGGGGAAGGCTGCCTGCCTTTCCGAAAATGACCGTTCG
>JBIIRG010000037.1:0-17401 GCA_044341665.1 Phycisphaerales bacterium
GTGGCATAAGCCGCGGCCGAAACCCCCGCGCGGACGCTCCCAAGCCGATTGCGCGTTCGACTGTCAACCTCAACCTCGCCTTCTGCCGACCTATACTCGCACCTATGAGCATGCTCTCCTCCACCACTCCCGTTCTTTCCGACCAGTCCCTCGGCCGCGTGATGGGCCAGCTTGGCGATCGCTCGGCGACCGCATCGGTCCAGGGCGTCATGGCCAAGACCGGCATCTGCACCATCCTTGCCGTCGCCGCGGGCGCCGTGTGCTACTCGCTCGCGCAGACCTACCCCGCGCTCTACATGATCACGCTGGTCGGGTCGCTGGTGGTGTCGCTCATCCTCTTCTTCGTGATGTGGATGAAGCCCGCCGCCGCGATCATCGCTGCACCGGTGTACTCGATCACCCAGGGCGCGTTCCTGGGCTGCCTCAGCCTGATGCTCGAGAAGATGCTCGCTGGCCGCGGCATTGCCGTCCCGGGCGGTCTGGCGCTGCAGGCGTTCCTGATCACGGGCAGCATCATGGCGGCCATGCTGGCGCTGCACACCTTCGGGATCATCCGCGCAGGGCCGCGCTTCCAGTCGGTGCTCGCGGTGGCGACCGTCGGCCTCGGCATCGCCATGCTCCTTGCGTTCGTGGTGAGCCTGTTCGGCGTGCAGATGCCGTGGCTGAGCCTGTCGGGTGCGTTCGGCGGCGGCAGCGCCGCGTGGATCGGCCTTGGCATCAACGCCGCGATCCTGCTGCTTGCCTCGCTCTGGCTGCTCGTCGACCTCGCGCAGATCGATGAGGCCGTTGCCGCGGGTGCGCCGAAGTCGATCGAGTGGCTGCTTGCCTTCGGCCTGATCGTCACCCTTGCGTGGGTGTACCTCGAGGCGCTCAAGCTTGCGTTCCGCATCGCCGCCATGTTCGGCGAGCGCAAGTAAGGCCGTCGACGACCTTCGCGCCTGATCGGATGGATCCGTGCATTCTTCACACCGCCCGCCCCGCGCGGGCGGTGTGCTTTTTGGCCGGTCGACGGCGTTGTTGCGTCGGAAGGCGCGCCCGCGATCCACGCAGAGTCTGCCCCGTCGCCCCGTACACTCCCGACGATGTCGATCGCTGTCGCGCTGATCACCGCTGCACTGGGCAACGCGCCCGCCCCCGCGGTGCGCGTGCTCGCGTCGAGCGACACCCGTCTTGAACTCGAGGTTCGGCTGCGGACGCCGATCGCGCAGTGGCCGGCGCCCGCGACCGCCGAGTCGCGGCTGATCAGCTTCGAGCGATCGGATCCAGCGAAGCCGTGGCGGGTGGATCGCGGACTTGCCGACGGGGAGGTCGCGGGCGAGGGCGCGTTGAGCCTGCCGCGGACCATGCCTGAGGGTGCGCTGCGGGTGCTGGGCGAGTCGATCGGCGACAGCGCGGGTTCGGATGTGACGCTCATCGACCTCATCGAAGGCGATGTCGCGATCTGCGTCTGGCGTGGCGGTGACGTGGCCGAGGTGTACTTCGCGGATCCACTTATCCCGACCATGCTGAACGATCCACGCGTGACCGCGCGCAGCGACCGATTGGAGCGCCTCGCGACCGCGAAGGGCAGCGACGGCGCTCCGCAAGTCCGAGGCGCGCTCATCGCGGCGCACTCGGCCCGTCGGGCGACCGCGAGCTTTGGGCGCGCGATCGCAGCTGCGGGCGCGGTGCGGTTCGAGGGCAGTCGTGCGACATGCGACCTCGAGGCGTGCGCGGCGATGGTCGCCCAGATCCAGCCCGAGGTCGACGTGACGCTCGATGCGCCCGTCCTGCTGTCGTCGGCGATCGCACGGTGGTTCGATCGTCCCGCGCCAGGAGCGCGTGCGGCTGCGGCGGAGTGAGCGATGTGGCGCTGCACGGCGCGGACTCAGGATGAAGTCGGCCTCAGCGGGCCCGTTCGCGAGGCTGCGGCTCGACCTGGAGCAGGCGGAAGAGCCCCGGCGCGCCGAGTCGGCGGGAGAGCGCCTCGATGCGCGTCGACTCCTCGGGGGGGGCCGTGCCGCCACCTGCCTCGAAACTCCACGCGATGGCCCACGCGAGTTCGCGGCGCACCGCGGGTCGGTCGAGCAGCGCGCCATCGGAGCCCAGGCCGCCGTCGACGGCGAGTGCCGCGAACGGCCGCGCGAACAGGCGCTCGGGCGTCGGAAGGACTGCAAGCGCTGCGAGCAGCTCGAGATCGCGCGAAGGTTCTCCGCGGCGGCGCGCCGCCGTGACCTCCTCGCGAAGCGCGCGGACCTTGGCGGCGAACACCTCGTCGGACCAGATGGTCGGCATGCCGTCGTCGAGAAGGTCGCGCGTCAGTTCCACGAGGTCAGGGCGTGTGTCGAGCGCATCGCCAAAAAGAAGGACCACGGGATCGGGCGTCTGTCGCCGCGCAAGCACATACGCCGTCACCAGCAGGCCGAGCAGCAGCGCCGCCGTTGCCAGCGTGACGCCGCGATCGACGCCGAGCGTCCTGCGCGGGGGTAGACCGGCACAGCGCCGCTCGACCGCGTCGACCTCGGCGCGCACATGGCGGCTCGACGGCAGGTCGCGCACGAGCCAGCGCATGAGCGCCACGATGCGGCGGCGGTCGCGCGTGGCGCCGTCGGCGATCTCCGTGAGGTCGGGCGCGATCGCTCGGCGCGATGCGAGCCCGAAGTCGACGACGCGCACGGCGCCCGTCGGCTCCACCAGCACATTCGCGGGAGAGATGTCGCCGTGCACCACGCCCGCGGCGTGGCAGCTGTCGATGGCGTCGGCTACGGCGCGGGCGATGCGCGCACACTCCGCGGCGGTCCGGTGAGGATGCGCGGCCTTCCAGATGTAGAGCGGCACGCCCTCGATGAACTCGGCCACGATGAAGATGGCCGTTGGACCGCCCGTGGCCGACTGTGCAAGGTCCGTCGGAGCCACGCCCGCATCGAGGACGCGCGCCACCGAGCCGTGCGAGACCGCGCGCGCCGCGCCCGCCTCGCGAAGACTCGCCTCGATGTCGGCCGCGCCGCATCCGATCACCTTGACGGCGACGGTGACCTCGGTCCCGCACTGCGAAAGCACGTGGTCGATCGCTCGAAACACAAGCCCGTGCGATCCCGCGCCGACGCGCTCGACAAGGCGGTAACGACCGCGGCCATCGGGGCCTGGCGGTCCGACACTCGGAAGGACGTCGGTGCGCTCGGCAGGCTTGGTGCTGTCGTCGGCAGTTGAACCGCCGTCGACATCCCTCCCGAGTGCCTCGAGCATGGCCGCGACCGCACGGGCACGGTCGATGGCGTCGGTCCATTCCGGATGGTCGCGCTTCCAGCAACCTGCGAGCTCCGAGGCCCCTGCGGGCGCGAGTTCGAAGGCGAAGGCGAGCAGTTCCTCGGCGATCGAAGCATGGCGCTCGGGATCCAGCACCCCGAGGTAGCGGCGGAGCGAGGGAAACTCGCCACACCGCTCGAGCAGCTCCTTGGCGTCGTCGAGCACGATCAGCCGCAGGTCTGTGCCGCGCGTGACCTCGAACGGTGGCAACGCGGTGCTCCACACGGGCCCCGCACGGTCGGCGGCTTCGGGGTGCATCTGTGAACGCGCCATCGGTCGCAGTGTACGAAATGGCTCGGTATGCTCGATGCGACGAGCCAAGACGGAATGGACGCCGCGCCCAACCACAGCAACCAGCAGCGCAGTCGGGAAGAGGAGCTGGCTGCACTCCTCATCGGCATGGCGCCGCTGCTGCGCAGCCGCATTCGCGCCCGCCGCGGCAAGCGGCTCGGGCACATCGGGACAAGCGACATCTACGCGAGCGTGACGCGCCGCGCGCTCGAGATCGAGCAGTCCGAAGGGCTCGCCTCGCTGCCGCAGCGCGGCGCACCGACTGGCACGGGGCCCACGGTGCGTTCCGAATCCGCGCCGTCTTCCGAACCTGCACCGCGCGGTCTCTGGACACTGCTCCTCCTTCTCGTCGACCGGGTGATCGTGGACGCGAAGCGCCGCGAGCGGGCGCAGCAGCGTGCGGCCGAGCAATCGTCGCAGGCGCGGGCGGCGCGCGAGCACGGGGGTCCCGAGCACATTGGTCCCGAGCAGGCGGCCCTCAGTGCCGACGAGCAGGCGATGCTTCGCACACTGGTGGGACAACTGAGCGACCAGGATCGGGAGCTCGTGGCGCTGCGGCTTTCGGGGCGCACGTGGCCCGACATCGCGACGACCCTCGGCTGGACGCCCGCCAACTGCCGTCAGCGGTGGCATCGGCTGGTCGGGCAGCTGGCGGAAGCCCTCCGGGAGACCCACGGGGAGACCCACGGGGAGACCCACGAGTAGATCCACGGATAGACCCACGGATAGATCCACGAACGAGAGCCACGGGGAGATCCACATGGATGTCGACGGGGATGTCGACGGGGATGTCGACGGGGATGTCGGCCAGGAAGTCCCACGGGTCGCCCACGAGTTACGAGGGTCGCCGTGGCGACGGACGCCGCCCCGATCGCGCAGAAAATCACGACTTCGCTGTCACACGTGCACTGTCCGTTCGCCTCTCCGAGGCCTGATGCGGCTTGCATCCGGCGTGGAGGCGATCGTCCGTGCAACGCCGTGGTTCTTCGTGGATCCTCATGGACGCCCGTCCTCCGCGGGTCGCTGCGGTCGGCGTCCTGATCCTCGGGCTGCTTCAGCCGCAACCCCACTGCGCGCGGGCTGCGGCGTCGGATGGCAGCCCGCCCGCCGAGCCGCCGGTGCGAACGGATCGCGAGCGTTGCGATCCGTTCGCGTTGCGCGTCGAGGATCTTGTCGCCGCAGGGCACCCGCAGTCGGTCGCCGAGGAGATCGCCGCGGGCGAGTTCGACGACGGTTCGGGCGTCGACTGCCTGACGCACACGGTCGTCATCTACTACTGCGTGAACGGCCAGGTCAACCGCGTGCTCCGAAGGGTGAACTCGCTCTGCCTCGAGTCCTTCGGTGGGTCATCGGGATGCACGCCGCTCGTCTGCCCACCGGGGTGGGCGGCACCCGATCCCTGCCCGCTCATGTCGTGCCCCGCTCCCAGCGTGCCCATGCTCGAGACACGCATCAGCTGGGCGTGTGCGGGTCTGCCGAGCTCGGTGAGCTGCGTGTGGCTCTACCCCACCTCGACGACGCCGACATGGACGCCGTGCTCTGGCGTTCCTGGCACTGGCATCCTCAACTGCGAGTGCTTTCCAGGCATGCTCGACGACTGCTCCGAGCTCAGCGTCGAGTGCCGCAACCCCGCGAGCCCGCGCCACGCAGGGGGAGCGTGCCCCGACTGCGACGACTGAACCGAACGATCGGTGGCGTAGGCGCGATTCATCCGGCTACGTCGCTTCGCCTCGCGAATCCTGGGGGGAAATGTGCCCCATGGGAAAAAGCGCGAGGCACCCGCTCGGACCATCCTCCGACCGGGCAAAAAGACGCCGGCGCTCTCGGGTTTCCGAGAGCGCCGGCGCTTCCTTTCCGCCTGACGCACGTCGCCGAAGCGTTGCATGCGGGGCGGTTCCACGTGTGCAAGTCGGCGCGTGGACGCCGTTGGTGGTTTCGGTCGGAACCGGGACGACTCGGACCGATCGACAACTATAACGCGGATTTTGGGGCGTTCACAATATTTCCGCCGCGAGGCTGGCAAGATTCGAGCGCTCGGTCTTGGACAGCGACACGTGACCCGCGATGCGCTGGCCCTTGAAGCGCTCGATGCAGTGCGCGAGGCCGTTCGACTGGGCGTCGAGGTACGGGTTGTCGATCTGGAAGATGTCGCCGCAGAGGACGATCTTCGTGCCGTCGCCCACGCGCGACACGATCGTCTTAATCTCATGCGGGGAGAGGTTTTGCGCCTCGTCGACGATCATGAACTGGTGCGGGATCGAGCGGCCGCGGATGTAGGTGAGCGGCTCCATGACCACCCGGCCGGTGGCCATGAGCTGGTCGAGGCGCTGCTCGGCAGTCCGGCTTTCGGGCCGCTCGTCGACATGGCTGCCGCGGGTCGAGAGCAGGTACGAGATGTTGTCGAAGATGGGCTGCATCCACATCGACAGCTTCTCGTCCTTGTCGCCGGGGAGGTAGCCGATGTCGCGGCCAAGCGGCATGATCGGGCGGGCGGTGAGGAGCTTGTCGAAGCGCTCTTCCTTGAGCGTCTTGTGGAGGCCCGCGGCGAGCGCGAGGAGTGTCTTGCCCGTGCCCGCGGGGCCGGTGAGCGTGATGATCTTGACGTCGTCGTCGAGCAGAAGCTCGAGCGCCATCGTCTGCTGCACGTTGCGGCCCATGATGCCGTAGACGGGCTTGCGCGGACCGGTGACGGGGATCGCCGATCCCGTGTCGGCGAGGATGCGGGCGAGGCCCGTGTGATGGTCGTCGAACTCGTCGATGAGCAGGATGAACTGGTTGGCGACGGGCTCGATCGCGACCTCATGGGCGCCATCGGGCGTGTAGGCCTTGAACTCGGCGAGCCGCTCGATGCGCAGCTGCCGCTCGTCGTAGAGCTCGTCGATGATCTCGCCCGGGACCTTGGCCACGATGTATCCGGCGTGCAGGAAGTCGGTCGAGATGTGGTCGTGCTCGAAGTCCTCGGCGGGGATGCCGAGCGCGTCGCCCTTGACGCGGGCGTTGATGTCCTTCGAGATGAACACGGTGCGCGCGCCCGAGGCGTGGAGCTCGGCAGCTACGGCGAGGATGCGGTTGTCGGCCTTGTCGAGGCCGAGCGCGAAATCGGGGTTGGCCGAGCAGCGTGCCACGCGGATCGAGCCGCCCTGCTCGTTCCACACGACGCCTTCGAAGAGGGCGCCCTGCGAGCGCAGGCGATCGAGCGCACGCGTGACGGTGCGGGCGTTGCGGCCCTTCTCGTCGTTGTTCTTCTTGAAGGTGTCGAGCTCCTCGATCACCGCGAGGGGGATGACCACCTCGTGCTCGGCGAACTTGAAGATCGACTGCGAGTTGTGGAGGAGCACGTTCGTGTCGAGGACGAAGTGCTTGCGGCCCGTCGCGCCGTCGCGCATCGAGGCGTTGCGGGTGTCGGGGATGAGCCCGAACACGGCATCCGTACCGTTCTCGTTCAGCATGCAAGCCCTCCTGTGGCTGGAACTGCCGGGGGGCGAGAGTCGCCCCGTGACTGAACACAGGGATAGTGCCCCGCAGGGGCGGACCTTTCAACCGTGGCACGTGAAGATCGCGCGATTTTGGTGCCTGGCACCCACCTGGCACCAACCTCCATGCCACCTGGTTCGCGCGGTTGGTGCCATGCACCGAGGGCAGCGCGTGCGCGCGCACGGCGGAGCGCCGCGGACGCGGTCCTGGCGCGGTGCCATGATGGTGCCGGGTACGCGCGGTTGGTGTCAGGTTGGTGCCTGGTTGGTGCCTGGCACCGCGAGGGGGTCGCGGTCACGCGAGGAGACGATGCAGTCGACGCCAGCGTGCGCGGCGAGCGCCGATGCCAGCCGCGGCAGGTAGCCGCGCTCGGTGTTGGTGTGGCCGGCGAGGAGGACCTCGAGGCCGAGGGCGTGGGCGCGTAGCACGTCATGGTGCGACAGCTCGCCAGTCACGAAGAGGGTCGCGCCTTGCGACGCGGCCGCCTCGAGGAGGCTCGCCCCGCTTCCCGCGCAGACGGCGAAGCGCTCGTGCGTGCGCGGTGCGCCTGATGCAGGCCTCGATCGCTGGATTCGGCCACATCCGAGCGCCGCTTCGAGCCGTGCCGCGATTTCGTCGGTCGAAGCAGGATGCGCAAGCCGCGCAGACCGCCCTGCCCCGACGCGCGGATCGGCAGGCGGCGCCTCGAGATGGAAGATGTCGAACGCGGGCTCCTCGTAGGGATGCGCCGCGCGCAGCGCCGCGACGATGGCAACGAGGTCGCGCTTGTGAAACGACATCTCGAGCCGCATCTCGCCCACGCGCTCGAGGTGCCCCGGCTTGCCGAGCGCGGGATTCGCGCCTTCGCCACCGAAGAACGTCCCCTCGCCGCGGCTCGCGAACGAGCAGTGCGTGTAGGCGCCGATCTGCCCAGCCTCGGCCTCGGCGAGCGCGGTGCGGACCTGCTCGAGCGACGACTCGGGCACGAAGGTCACGATCTTGTGCGTGTTGGCGCCACGCGCGGCGGCGGGCTGGAGCGCGCGGATCTCGCTGGCGCGGCCGGCCCCGGCGCCCGCGACGCACTCGACGAGCCAGTCGTTGACGCCTCCCGCGACCGCATCGAGCGCCGTGTGCGGCGAGTAGACGGCGATGCCCGCGCGGACGGCGTCGAGCGCGACGCGCCCCTGCCATGTGGCGCCATCGAGGCGCTCGAGCGGCTTGAAGAGCAACGGGTGGTAGCCCACGACGAGCTCCGCCCGGGCGGCGATCGCCTCGGCGAGCACCTCGGGCGTGAGGTCGATCGCGAGGAGCGCGCGCGTCACGGGGCGGCCGTCGCCGGCGATGAGCAGCCCGACCTTGTCCCACGGCTCGGCGAGGTGGAGCGGCGCGATCGCTCCGAGGGCACGCGTGACATCGGAAAGCGAAGGCATCGAAGGCATGGCGGGAGTGTAGTGCGACCGGGCTCCCCCGCTCACACCAGCATCGCCGCACCGAGCATGCCCGCGTCGTCGTTGAGCGTGCTTGCGAGGAAGTCGATCCGGCGCAGCGACGAGGGGAAGACCACGCGGTCGAAGCCCTTGCGCACGCGGGCGACGTACGGCTCGCCGAGCGCCTCGGTCACGCCGCCGCCAAGCACGACGCAGTCGATCGAAAGCACCGTGACGAGGTTGGCGATGGCGCCGCCGAGGAGCTCGGCGCTGCGGTCGACGACCTTGCGGACGAGTTCGTCGTCCTTCTCGTAGGCGCGCGCGATCATCGAGGAACTGATCGCCCCCGACTCGTCGGCCTTCTCGGCGATGAGGCGGTGCAGGACGCTCTCGGGATGCGCCGGGAGCAGCCGCCGCAGCGCGTTCACCATGCCCGTGCGGGAGCAGATGTCCTCGACGGTCATCATGCCCGGCTGGCCGTTCGGGAAGAGGACGACGTAGCCGATCTCGCCGGCCGTGAGCCGCGGACCGCGCCAGACCCGGCCACCGAGCAGGAGTCCGCCGCCCACGCCGGTGCCCACCCACACCGCGAGCAGGTTCTCGCGCCCACGCGCCGCGCCGAGCTGCGCCTCGCCCCACGCCGCGCAGTTGGCGTCGTTGTCGAGGGCCACGGGTACGCGCAGCTGCTCGCTCAGGATCGCACGCAGCGGCACGTCCTCCCAGCCGAGGTTGCCGGCCTTGACGACGAGCCCCTTGTCGAAGTCGACCACGGCGGGCGCGCCGACGCCTACGGCGAAGAGCCTGTCGCGCGGGATGCGCGCCTCGTCGAGTGCGCGCTGGATCGACTCGAGCACGCGGCGCACGACCTCGTCGCGGCCTTCGCTGGCCTTCGTCTTTCGCTTGCAGCGCCCGAGCACGCGTCCGTCGGCGGAGAGGATGCCGACCTGGATGTTGGTGCCTCCGAGGTCGACGCCGGCCACGACCAGATCGCCGGGAACTGCGGTGCGAGCAATCATGCCGCGAGGCATCTCGGGGTGGCGATGTTCAGGCTCGCGCTTCATTGGCCGCGAGTCTAGCGAGCGATTGTTCAGGCTCGATGTCGCGGCCGTGCCAGAGGCGGCGGAAGGTGCGCGCGATGTCGTCGAACACGACGAGCACGGCGGGCAGTGCGAAGAGCGTCAACACGGTGGAGCTCATGAGCCCAAAGACGAGCGAGATCGCCATCGGGATGAGGAACCGCGCCTGGAAGCTCTGCTCGAGCATGAGTGGCGCCAGGCCGGCGAGGGTTGTGACCGTGGTGAGGAAGATGGGGAGCAGTCGCAGGCGGCCGGCGCGCGCGAGCGACTCCGAGAGCGCGACGCCCTTGGCGCGCATCTCGTTGGAGAACTCGACGAGGATGAGCGAGTTGTTGACGACGACGCCCGCGAGCGCCACGAAGCCGATGATCGAGAGGAACGTCAGGTCGAATCCGAGGAGGAGGTGTCCCCACACGATGCCGATGATTCCGAAGGGGATCGCCAGCATGACGGCGAGCGGCTGGAGGTAGCTCTCGAAGAGCCAGGCAAGGATGACGTAGATGCCGAGGAACGCCGCGGCAAGCGCCAGCGGGAAGTTCGCGAAGGCGTCGACGAGGTCCTTCTGCCGTCCTGCCGCATCGATCTCGATCCCGGGAAGCGCCGCGGCGATCGCGTCGATTTCGGGGGCCATGGCGCTGGCGACGATCTCGGGATTGGTCGCGTCGTCGCAGTCGGCGCTCACGGTGACGGTCCGCGCGCGGTCGACGCGGCGGATGGTCGAGTAGCCGCGGCCCTCGCGCACGTCGGCGACCTCGACGAGCGGCACGGCCGCGCCCGACGGGGAGACCAGCCACAGCTCCTCGAGCGTCGCGAGCCTGCGGCGCGAGCGCTCGTCGAACTGGACGCGCACGTCGACGTCCTCGCGGTCCTCGCTGAACGTGTGCGCCTCGACGCCGAACACCGCGGTGCGGATCTGACGCGCCACGTCGAGCGTGGTGAAGCCCATCGCGAGCGCCTGCGGCGTGAGCCCGATGCGGAGCTCGCGCTGCGCGTCGTCGGCATCGTCGGAGATGTCCTTGACGCCGCTGAACCCAGCGAGCGCGGCCTTGATGCGCGCGATGCCCTCGTCGACCTGCGCATCGTCGGCGCCACGGACCTCGTACGAGATGTCGGCGCCGGCGGGGCCGCCCGAAACCTCCTGGAACTTGACGGTCTCGACCTCGTCGAGCGTGCCGGCAGCGGCGCGGATCGAGTCGATCACCTCTGCGCTGCGGCGGTTGCGCGACTCGACCGGCGACAGCTCGAGGAAGATCTGCCCGATGTGCGTGGCGGCGGCGTTGGTGGCGCCGGTCTCGAAGTCGACCGAGCTGCCGAGGCTCGCCGTGAGGGCCTGCACCTCGGGCTGCGCGCGCGCTGCGTCCTCGACGCGCTTGGCGACGGCGCTCGTCTGCGCCATCGTCGAGCCGATCGGCAGCTCGAAGTCGACGATGACCGTCTCGGTGTCGTCGGCGGGAAGGAACACAAAGGCAAGTCTCCCTCCGAAGACCATGCCGATGGATCCGAGGAGGACGGCGATCGTGGCCGAGAGGACGACGTAGCGCTCGCGCAGGCACCAGCGAACGGCCCGCTCGTAGCCGTCATGCACGCGCGCCAGGCCGCGATCGCGGCGGTCGGCGAGCGGCTTGAGCCACGCATCGACGCGGGAACCGCCGCGCACGGCCTTGCGCTCCTCGCGCACGAGCGCCCAGGCCATGTGGTTGGGCATCATGAACGACGCCTCGAACAGGCTGGCGGCGAGCGCGATGAGCACGACCGTGGGCAGGTTCCCGAGCAGCTCGCCGATGTTGCCCTTGATGAAGACGAGCGGCACGAACGCCACGATCGTGGTGGTGACGCTGCCCACCACCGGCCAGAAGACCTGCGTGACGCCGTTGACGGCGGCGGTGAGCGGCGGCTCGCCGAGCTCCTTGTGGCGCTTGAGGATGTTCTCGCTCATCACGATCGCGTCGTCGGCGAGCATGCCGAGCACGATCAGGAGGCCGAACATGGTGATGAGGTTGAGCGTGACGCCGGTCGCCTGCATGAACATCAGCGTGCAGGCGATGGCGATGACGATGCCGACCATGACCCAGAAGCTCGCTACCCGGTTGAGCCCGAGGAGCAGCACGACGCACACGAGGATCGCGCCTTGCACCGCATTCGTCGAGAGCAGCTCGAAGCGTCCCTCGATGATGCGGGCGAGGTCGTTGTGCTGCGCGAGCGTGCCGTTGACAGGCGGACGGGCGCGGCCGAGCTCGAAGCCGCGCTCCCATGCGGTCGTGAGCACGCGATCGCGCAGCCAGTCGCGCGGCGGCAGTCCATTGCGACCCGCCACGTAGCCTCGCACCATCTCGGCGATCTCGACGGCGTCCTGCTCGCCCTCCTTGAATGCGACGAGCGTGCCCGCCGGCTTGCCGCCGAAGCGGCGGACCTGCGGGATGTCCTCGAACTCCTCGCGGATGTCGGCGATCTCGCCGAGGCGCAGGCTCGACCCATCGACCGCGCTGCGCAGCACGATGCCGCGGATGGCGGCGATGTTCTCCTCGTTGCCGACGGTGCGGATCGAGAGGTTGGCGGCGTCGGTGCGGACGGTGCCGCCGGGCACCTCGGCCATGGCGGCGGTCACGAGGTCGGCGACCTCGGAGAGGCGGATGCCGTGGCGCAGCAGCGCGGTCGGGTCGACGTCGACGTGGATCTCACGCGGCCGCAGGCCGATCTCGACGAGGGTGCCCATGCCGTCGAGCGTCTTCAGGTCGTCGCGGACGGTGCGCAGCTCGCGCTTGATGTACTCCTCGCCCGCGTCGGAGGCGAGCGTGACCATGATGGTCGGGAAGTTCGGCTTGAAGTCGAACACGCGCACGCGCTCGGCCTCGGGAGGAAGGTCGTTGATCTGCTCGATGGCGAGGCGGATGTCCTCGATGGCCTTGTCGGCGTCGGTGCCGGCCTTGAGCTTGACGGTGATGCCGCCGGTCCCTTCCGAAAGCCGCGTCTCGATGCGGTCGACGCCCTCGATGTCGACGACGCGGTCCTCGATCTTGCGCGCCATCGACTCCTCGATCTCCTTGGGCGAGGCGCCGGGGTAGACGAGCACGATTCGCGCAGCCTGCGGCGCGGTCTCCGGGAAGAACTCGCGCCGCATCGAGGCAAGCGCGACGGCGCCGCCGATGAGGAGCGTCCACATGAGAAGCGTGACGGGCACGCTGCGGCGGACGCAGAGGTCGACGAGGGCCCGGACCATCAGCGGCCGACCCCGGCGTCACGATCGGTTCCGCGGACGGGCTCGACCTCCTGCCCCTCGACGAGGCTTCGCGACCCGTCGATCACGACGAGCGTGCCGGCCGGGATGTCATCGCCCAGCACGGCCCAGTCGGCGTCGCCGAGGGGTGCGCCCGCGGGTGCCTCCGTGGTGCGGAAATCGACGGTCACGCGGCGCATGCGCACGCGGCCCGATTCGACGACGGCGATGCGCTCGTCGCGGATGGCGCGGCGCGGGACGGCGATGCGCGGTGCGGCCGCGCCGTTCGGCGGGGCGATACGCGCCTCGATGAAGGCGCCGGGCGCGAGCACCGACGCCGACGCGGGATCTTGCTCGAGGTCTACGAACACCGTGGTGGTACGCGACGCGGGGTCATCCTCGGGCGCCACGCGCGAGACGGCGCCTCGCGCCACGTTGGTGCCGTCGCGCGACACGAAGTCGACCGCGGCGCCGACCGCGGCAAGGGCGCGGCTCGACGCGGGCACGCGCAGCGGAACCTCGATGCGCGCGGGATCGACGATGCGGGCGATCAAGGCGCCTGGCATGACCGACTCGCCGAGCTTGAGCGCGGCGCTCTGGACGACGCCGTCGATGGGCGCGGTGATGCGGCAGCGCTCCGCCGAAAGGCGGGAGAGCTCGAGGCGCGCCGACTCGCCCGCGCGCTGGGCGACGAGCGCCTGCCGCCGAGGTGCGAGCTGCGCGAGCGCGTCATCGGCAAGGACTTCGGCTCGGGTGGCTGCGATGAGTCCCTGACGTGCCCGATCGACCTCGCGAGGCTGCGCGGCGCCATCCGATGCCGCGCGCTCGACGCGCGCGAGATCGGCGGCGGCGAGCTCGCGGTCGCTCGCGGCCAGCTCGGCCGCGCGTCGCACGGCGCGCTCCTGCGTGTCGAGCAGCGACTTCTGCGCGTCGATGGCGCGGATGGCCTCCTCGGCCATCGCCACCTGCTGAAGGAAGTCGCGCGCATCGAGCTCCACGAGCAGGTCGCCCTGGCTCACGCGGGCTCCTGCCGAGTAGGCTGGGGCAACGGCCGCGACCACAGCCTGGACGCGGGCGGGGACGTCGGCCGTATCGAGGGCACGCGCGGTGCCGTAGCCGCGGACGAAGCGCTGGACAGGCAGCGGCTGCACCTCGAACACCGCAATGCGCGGTGGCGGCGCCTTCTCGACGTTGCGGCCGGCGTCGGGCCGCGTGGCCACCAGACCCGCGACCATGGCTCCACCGGCGGTCACCAGTCCGATGGAGATCGCGGCGCGGAACAGGACCGCCGACAGCGGAAGGCGTCGCTGATCGATCGGCGCGTCGGCCGGCCCGGTGGATGGTTGGTCGAAAGTCTGGGACGTGTGGTCGGGCATCAGTCGCTCGGGGAACTCGGCGGGAAGTCGATCACTATAGGTTCAAGGCGCCCTGACACTCGCGCACGCCCCCGCGTCTGTTACCTTCCGACGCATGTCGGAAATGCTCACAGACGCGGACATCAAGAAGATCGCGAAGCTTTCGCGGCTGAGCCTGTCTGATTCGCAGGTCGGCCCTGTTCGGAGTCAGCTCAGCTCGATTCTCGGGCACATCGCGCAGCTCCAGGCCGTGCCCGTCGAGGGCGTCGAGCCGATGGCGCACCCGCTGCGCATCGTGAACCGGCTCGACAACGACGAACCGAAGGCGACCATGCCGGTCGAGGAGCTCCTGAAGAACGCCCCCGCGGTCGAGGACCGGTTCCTGGCGGTGCCGAAGGTGCTCGGCGACGGAGGTGGCGCGTGAGCGGTGCCCATCGACCACTCGTCGAGATCTGCGGAGATGTCCGCGCGGGCAAGGTCACGGCGCGCAGCCGCGTCGAGGCGTACCTCGCCGAGATCGCGAAGCGCGAGCCCGAAATCCACGCGTTCAACGAGGTCCACGCCGACGCCGCGCGCGCGCAGGCCGATGCGGTCGACGCCGCTGTGAAGGCGGGACGCGATCCAGGCGCGCTGGCGGGCGCGGTCATCGCGATCAAGGACAACATCGTGATGCGCGAGGGCAAGACGACCTGCTCGTCGAAGATGCTCGCGAACTACCGCTCGCCGTTCGACGCGACGGTGATCGAGAAGCTGCGCGCGGCGGGCGCGGTGTTCATTGGAAAGACGAACCTCGACGAGTTCGCGATGGGCTCGTCGACCGAGAACAGCGCGTTCGGCGTGACGAAGAACCCGCACGACACGACGCGCGTCTCGGGCGGAAGCTCGGGCGGCAGCGCCGCGGCGGTGGCCGCTCGGTTCTGCGATGCGTCGCTTGGGTCCGATACGGGCGGCTCGATCCGTCAGCCCGCGGCGCTCTGCGGCTGCGTGGGCTTCAAGCCAACGTATGGCCGCGTGTCGCGCTACGGCCTCGTGGCCTTCGGCTCGAGCCTCGACCAGATCGGGCCGTTCGCGCATTCGGTCGAGGACGCGGCGCTTGTCTACGACAGCCTCGTCGGCCGCGATCCGAGCGACTCGACGACGGCCGATGTCGCGCACGAGCCGCTCGCCGCGAAGGTGCGCGAGCCGGTCGCGCGGCTGCGCGTGGGCATCCCCCGCGAGTACAAGTCGCCTGCGAATGCGCCTGCCGTGGCTGCGGCCTACGAGCGCGCGATCGCTGCGGCGAAGGCGTTCGGCGCGGAGATCGTCGACGTCGAGCTCCCGCTGACCGACCTCGGCATCTCGACCTACTACGTGATCGCCCCCGCCGAGGCCTCGAGCAACCTCGCGCGCTACGACGGCATCCGCTACGGCCACCGCGCCAAGCTCGCGCCGGGCGAGGACCTCGAGATGCTCTACTCGAAGTCGCGCGCGGAGGGCTTCGGCCCCGAGGTGCAGCGGCGCATCCTGCTCGGGACCTACGTGCTGAGCTCGGGCTACTACGACGCGTACTACAAGCGCGCGCTCCAGGTGCGGCGGCTCATCAAGGAGGAGTTCGACCGCGCGTTCGAGAAGTGCGACGTGATCCTCGGGCCGACGAGCCCGATTCCCGCGTTCCCGATCGGCGGCATGAAGGACCCGCTGTCGATGTACCTGTGCGACGTGTACACGGTGAACACGAACATCGCGGGGATTCCAGGCATTTCGATCAACGCCGGCTTCGCCGACGAGGGCGGCGCGCGGCTGCCTGTCGGAATCCAGCTGCAGTCGAAGGCGTTCGCCGAAGAGACGCTGTTTCGCGCGGCGGCGATGTTCGAGAAGGCGCTCGCGTAGGTGCTCGCGTAGGCGGTCGCCGCCGCAGCGGCGACTGCTCAAGTCACGATCCGCTTCGCGGCGTTCGACAGCGCGAAATCCGGGAGTTCGCGCGGCGTGACCCACCGGCGACCGCTCGTCGCGAGCTTCGCGCCCGCGCCGCGGACCTTCGCTTCGAACACCACGAAGCGGATCGCACGGTGCGTGGTCGCGAACGGCACGACATTTGCCCGGGCAAGCGGTACGCCGAGCGCGAGCAACGCCCCGGCTGCTGTCGCCGCCATCGCTTCGCCGTCCGCACTCTCGGCCGTCGGCGGCTGCCAGAGCCCGCCCCACAGTCCGCCGCGCGGACGCTGCTCGAGCAGCACCGCGCCGTCCGCGCGCACGACGCGCGCCGCGACCAGCACGAGGTCCTTCTTCGCGGCCTTCTCTTTCGGCGCGGGGATCCGTTCGGCCAGTCCCTCCGCGCGCGCGCGGCACATCCCGGCCAGCGGACAGGACCCACACCGCGGCGCCGCCGGCGTGCACACGGTGGCGCCCAGCTCCATGAGGGCCTCGTTCGACGCCCCTGGATCGGAGGCGGCCGCGACGAAGGCCTCGGCCTCAGCCCACGCCCAGTCGGTCACATCGCGGTCGCTGGCGCTTCCCTCGCGCCCGGCCAGGCGCTGAAAGACCCGCGCGACGTTGCCGTCGACGATCGGGCGCCGCGCCCCGAACACGATCGACGCGATGGCGCCCGCCGTGTACCGCCCGACGCCGGGCAACTCTTCGAGCGCCTCGGGATCGCTCGGTACGCGCCCACCGTGCCGTTCGACGACCGCCTTGGCGGCGGCGTGCAGGAGCCGCGCCCGTCGGTAGTACCCAAGGCCCTGCCAGGCGGCGAGGACCTCGTCCTCAGGGGCGGCGGCCAGCGCGGCGGCCGTCGGGAACCGGCGGACGAACGGGCCAAACTTCTCCAGAACCCGCGAAACCTGGGTCTGCTGCAGCATGAGCTCGCTGACCAGCGCGTGGTAGCCGCTCCGCCTCCGCCGCCAGGGCAGGTCGCGCGCCGACGTCGCAAACCACGCTGCAAGCGGGTCTGCCGCCGCCGAGAGCGGCTGGTCAGGGCGTGATGTGCGGGGCAATCTTGCCATCGTCGGGGCGAAACCTGCGTACAACTCCCTGCCCGAACCGCGTGCGTGAACCTTGCGGGCTCTGCCGCGGTTGGGTAGCGTACGGACCTTCGGACGGGCCTTCACCCGCCGATCGGAGAATCCAATGGCCAGCAAGTCGTTCTACACCCTCGATGAGGCCGCCAAGCGCCTCGGCAAGACCGCCTCTGAGATCAATGCGATGGCCGACAAGGGCCTTCTGCAGCGGGTCAACCACGAGGGGCAGATCAAGTTCCGCGTCGAGCAGGTCGAGGTCCTCGCCTCGGACGACGACGCGGTGGACCTGAACGACGACATGGGC
>JBIIRG010000038.1:0-17400 GCA_044341665.1 Phycisphaerales bacterium
TGGGCATCGGCCTGGAGATGAAGCGAAAGCGACGAGAGCGATGCGAGGAACAGTGACATAGGGTGTGTCTCGTCCAGGATACGCTTCTCTGTGGAAGGACCGTCGGCGCGGCTACGACGGATATCTTGACGCACGAGGCCAGCCGCGCGGATCACGACGACTCGTCGGCGCTCGCGTATGGAGTCACGGGGCTCCGGGTGGTGTTCGCGATCGATCGCGCCAGACGTGTGACCGTCAGCCACGTTGGCTTCGACAGCGAAGGGTTCATCGAGCGCATGCGCGAGGCGATCGAGTCGGGCGGCCGAGAACAGCGGAAGCAAACCGCCCCACCACACCCGTGACTCCCACCCGACTCACCCCTGCGTCCCCCATCTGCCCGACTTCGCCGCGCTCCCCTTGGCGAGGTGCACCGGGTACTTCTCGGCGTTGCGCGCGAGCTTTGCCTCGACAGCCTTGGTGACGTCGATGCCGCACACCGCCGCGAACTCGAGCAGGAGGATCATCACGTCGCCGACCTCCTCCTCGACCTCGGCGCGGGTGCGCGGGTCGTCGAGCGCGGCGTGCGATGCCTCGTTGCGCACCCATCGGAAGTGGTCCATGAGCTCGCCCGCCTCGACCGCGACCGCCATCGCGAGGTTCTTGGGGTCATGGAACTGCTGCCAGTCTCGCTCCGCGGCAAAGGCGAGGATCTGGGCCTGGAGTCGCGCGATGTCGGAGGACTGCTGCATGCGTTGCAGTCTACTGGTCGTCGGCGCAGGCGGACTCAGCGCGACGCGAGCGGTACCGCGCAGCGAGCGACTGCCGGCTCGCGGTCACACCGCGTCGCAACGCACCGCTACACTCAGCCCATGCCGACCCGCGCCTACGCAGCCCAGTCCCCGACCTCGCCGCTCGCTCCGCACTCGATCGTGCGCCGCGAGCCGACCGCGAGCGATGTCGAGATCGAGATCCTCTTCTGCGGCGTCTGCCACAGCGACCTCCACTTCGCGCGCAACGAGTGGGGTTTCACGCAGTACCCGGTCGTGCCGGGACATGAGATCCTCGGACGGGTCACGCGCGTGGGCGCGAAGGTGACGAAGTTCAAGGCCGGCGACCTCGCGTCGGTCGGCTGCCTCGTCGACAGCTGCCGCACCTGCGCCCACTGCAAGGATGGGCTCGAGCAGTACTGCATGGGCGGCGCGGTCTTCACCTACAACGGCGAAGACAAGCACCTCGGCGGCATGACCTTCGGCGGCTACTCCGAGAAGGTCGTCGTCGACGAGGCGTACACGCTGAAGGTGCCCGCGAACCTCGATCCCGCCGCGGCCGCACCGCTGCTTTGCGCGGGTATCACGACCTGGTCGCCGCTCAAGCACTGGAAGGCGGGGCCCGGCAAGAAGGTGGGCATCGTCGGACTCGGCGGACTCGGCCACATGGGCGTCAAGTTCGCGCGCGCGCTTGGCGCCCACACGGTGCTCTTCACGACTTCGCCGGGCAAGGTGGCCGATGGCCTTCGCCTCGGCGCGCACGAGGTCGTCATCTCGAAGGACGAGGCGGCGATGGCAAAGCACGCATCGAGCTTCGACCTCATCATCGACACCGTGTCGGCCGACCACTCGATCGACGCGCTCATGGCGCTCATCAAGCTCGACGGCACGATGTGCATGGTCGGCGTGCCACCCTCGCCGCAGCAGCTCGCGGCGTTCAGCGTGATCCTCCCGCGCCGCAACCTCGCGGGCAGCTGCATCGGCGGCATCCGCGAGACACAGGAGATGCTCGACTTCTGCGGCGCGCACAACATCGCCTGCGACATCGAGCGGATCCGCATGGACGAGATCAACTCCGCCTACGAGCGCATGCTCCGAAGCGACGTGAAGTACCGCTTTGTGATCGACATGTCGTCGCTGTAAGCCTGTGCACGGCACGTGCCGTGGAGTGTCTGGCACTGCACGGCACGTGCCGTGCACTCGATGTCACCGGGATTGGCGGATGGCGATGGGGACGTATCCCACCTCGAGCCCCTTCGGTGGGACCACGATCAGCGCGGCATCGAGCGATGCAAGGCGGCCCGTCGTTGGCGGCGGCAGATACGTGCGGTCCTTGGTCCACGCGCGGTGCAGGAGCTCGACTCGGCGCTGCGCCTCCTCGCGTTCAGCAGGCGTGAGACCGGCGTTCAGCATCGCGGGTTGATCGGCAAAGCGATACCAGCAGTACGTCACCGTGCTGCCGTCGCCAAGCGTCGTCTCGAACGGGCCAGCGACCGGCCCCGGCGCGCGGAACGGCGACTCGGGCGCATCGGGCGTCACATACGCGCCCTCGCCCTGCTCGACCGGTGTCGTGAACTGCAGCTCACGCAGCCCCGTCTCGGCAGGAACGATCCGCGCGGCGTCGCGTGCGGGAAGCGGGCTCCATCGCGGCGGTTGGGCTCGTCCCTTGGCGTCTCCCTTGGCATCTGCCTTGGCATCTCCCTTGGCATCTGCGGCGGCTCGCGCCTCGAGCCGGAAGTACTCGGGCAGGCGAACGCGCGCAGGACCGCCCTCGGGACGCACGACGAACTCGTCCTTCCACTCGTATCCGAAGGTGTGCGCGTCATGCGCGATCGGCGCGCCGAACGCGCGCCACTCGACGTCACGACGCTCGTCCTTCTCAGTCCCATCGGCGAAGAGCCGCCAGGTCGAGCCACCGCCCTTGCCGAACGACTGCACGAACGCCGCCGCCGGATCGACCGCGCCACTCGCAGCCTCGCCTCCCTCGAACCACGCGCGGACCTTGTCGGTGAGTGCAGCGCGCGAGTAGACGGTCAGCCGATGCAGCACGACCGTGCGCCCTGCCTCGTCGACGGGGAACGACATCGGCGCCACGCGGCCGTACATCGTGCCGTCCGCCGCGGTTCCCACGGCCGCTGGCACCCACTGCGTCTCCATCTGGAACGCCTTGTTCGGGTCACTCGGCCGGGTGTCGAGAAGCTTGCCCTCGAGCTGCGGCTGATCGCGCGTGAACTCGCCCCAGAAGTGCGGCGTGAAGAACGCGACCGGACCCTTGAAGTTCGCGGCGTCGAGGAAGAGCGTCCAGCATTGATCTCCCGTGGCGCCGCGTCCATCACCCGTCGCGGGCTTCGCCTTCACGAGCGGCAAGGGCAGATAGCCGTAGCCGAACAGCTCGCCGCAGGTCCCCTGCGCGAGGTTCAGCCCGTCGGGCGGCCAGACGACCCAAGGACTCAGCTGCGCGACCGCGTACTTTCCCTGCGGGCGGTTCCAGTCGCGGCCCTGCCCTGCACCGGGGCCGTTCGCCCACGCGACGAAGTTCGGCGCCACGCCGCCCATGATGAACTTCGGCGTCGCCGTCGCGAACCGAGTATCGCGCCACCAGCCGAGCCCGCCCTCGATGTCGGTGTAGAGGTCCTTCGGCTTCTCGTCATCGGGCGCGCCCTTGAACTGCGGGAACATCCAGGTGCCGAAGAGGCCCGTCTGGAAGCGGGAGCCCGGGTAGCGCTCGACCACGGGGAACGCCGCCGCGTGCAGCGAGAAACCCGCGTTGAACTCCTCCGGCGCACGCTCGACCGGCACGAGCATGTATCCGGAGAGCTCTGCCGACTTCGACGCAGGTGGCTCCGCGAACACCGCGGCGGAGAGCACCGCGTAGGCGGCCACGGACCCAACCACAAACCCGAGAGCGTCGGTCTGGAGATTCTGCATGCGCGGAGTGTACGACGGTCCAGCGCGGTGCACGGCACGTGCCGTTCAGTGCCAGGCACCCGACGGCACGTGCCGTGCACCGATCAACCGCCGATCAGTCGGCTACGGACACGCGCCCCATCCCGACAGCATGATCGCAAGATCCGACCCGTCGATCACATCGTCATGCGTCAGGTCGCCCGCGATGTGCGTGCCCCAGGATGCAAGCAGGATCGCGAGGTCACCCCCGCCCACCGCGCCGTCGCCGTCGAGATCCGAAGGACAGTTGTCGCTTGGATGCGTCGGGCCGGTTCCAGGCTTGCCAGGCTCCGCACGGAGATTCGCAATGAACACCGCGCTGTCGAGGATCTGGTCATTCACATCTCCGACTTCGAACCACAACGTGTGATCGCCCGCGGACAGCGCCACCGTGGTCGTCGTCAGGCTCTGGATGAGGCCATGCGGTGCCCCGAACGCGGTGTTCACGTCGGTTGTCGTCACGAGCTCCGCGAATGAGTAGCCCACCTGGATCGCACTGCCCTGCGCATCGAAGCAGATCTGGTTCTGCGGCAGCCGCGCGTCGAGGAACACCAGAAACGCATCGGTGAACGAGGCCGTCCACACCGGATACTCCACCGAGCCAAAGATGTAGTCGAAGCGCACATTCGAGTCGACCGGCAGCGTGAAGGTGACTTCCAGCGCCGCGACATCCTCGGAACTGAAGTAGTTGACGATGCCCTTCGTGAGCATGCCGTAGTCGTGGAACTCGCCCGTGCGCCCAGACCCGAGCGCATTGATGAGCCGCGCCGGCGGGTTGTCGGGCAGATAGTCGGGCTGCTGCGCCTCCGCGATCGGTCCAAGCGCCGAGACATCACCTGTGCCTAGGACGATCCCGTCCGGCATGGTGATCGGCGCGACGGAGAAGTTCGAGTACGTCCCGAACTGGACAGCAGCGCCGTTGCGGATGCGCATGTCGCGGATCACAAGACCCGTTGGATTCAGCGCCGCTCCGAGCGTGCCGAGGTTCGTGGTCGGCGTCGTGACGACGTCGGCGCATGCGGCTGCACCTGGGATCAAGAGCGCCGCGTACGCGGCCAGCGCGCGCGAGCCGCCCCAATGGCGTCCGCGGAGATTCGTGTGGTGTGGAGCGTGCAAAGGGTCCAACTTCTTGAGGCTTCAATGTGCGGGTGCCCTGATGAGTGGCCCACTGGCAAAGCACACGACGTGAACCACCTGCTGCATCCGCAGATACATCGAAGTCACACCGCAGCACAAACTTGCATCGCACCCTCTCTGCGCCGCCGAATCGCCGCCGTCGCGCACGATCCACGCGGACGTTGCCGCTCCTCCGCGCCTGTCGCGCCACCGCATGGGGACCCATAAGTCCAGCTGTTTGTCGCAATACCCAAGTCCCTTGGGATCAAGCGGTTCGACGCAGGTTCACCCACCCTCTGCGCGCCTATCCCGCCAATCCGCGTCGAATCACGTTGCGCGCTGGAGATCACGCAGTAGTTTCGACCTGCTGAAGTCCAGGTTGGGAGACCTGCTTCGGGCGTGCGTTCGCACGCGGAGACGGCTGAGGCCATCCGGCACCAGCCCAGACTGAGAAAAGGGAAGTCACATGAATACTCGTCGTCTGGCCCTTCAAGGCGCCGCTGTCGCTGCCGTTGCGTGCAGTCTCGTCACCGCCACCGCGGATGCGAGCGTCTACTACACCATCTACACGCTCAACACACCCTACACCGTCACGTCGCCCGACGTGACGCAGGTGCTCATGAGCTGGTCGACCAACGCGTCGAGCGGGCTCATCGACCAGGATGACCTGACCGACTGGAGCATCAGCTTCCTGAACGGCGGCAACCTGTTCTACACCGACAACATCGTCGTGGGCGGCGCGGTGCAGTCGATCGGCGGCGTCAGCCGCGGGATCGCCGACATCCTGTTCAACTTCAACCTCGACACGCTCACCGCGGGCAACTTCGACAACATGCTGCAGGGCGCGCTGCTCGCCGGCGCGTCGGGGCCTGCGTACAACGTGTACAGCTACCCGCAGGGTCCGTTCGACCCGCCGTACTCGACGCTCGGCATCTGGGCGAACGGCAACGAGGCGACCCGTGAAATCCCCGGCTACTCGTCGGTCATCACGGTGCCTGCGCCGGGTGCCATCGCGGCCCTCGCGCTCGCAGGTCTCGTCTCCCGCCGCCGCCGAGGCTGACGCGCGCATCGCGCTCGAACGGGTCCTACGCGCCCGTGCGCGCCACATGTGCGCCGCATGGGCGCGCACCGCATCCGCATCGATCCCGACCAAACAGAAGGCCCCGCTGGAAGACCAGCGGGGCCGTTCGTTTGCGTTCGGATCAGCGCGAGAGTCGCGTCACTTACCCTTCTCGCTCGCGGTCGCCTGCTGCTTGGCACCGCCAGCGGCGGGCAGGATGACCGTGTCGACGACATGGATGACGCCGTTCGTCGCCTCGACATCGGCAGTGACCACGGTCGCGCCGTTGAGCATGACCTTGCCACCGACGACCTTCACGGCGATCGGGCTACCGAGCACGGTGGGGACCTCGGTCATCTTGACGACCGCGTCGCTGTACGCGGCGACGCCGGGCACGACGTGGAGCATCTCGAGCGTGCCAGCGGGGAGCTTGGCGAACGCCGCGTCAGTCGGCGCGAGGACGGTGAACGGCCCCTTGCCCGAGAGGGTCTCGACGAGACCAGCCGCCTTGACCGCGGCGACGAGCGTGTTGAACGAGCCGTTCTTCGCGGCCACATCGACGATGGTGCCGTCGACGGGCAGGATCACGGTGTCGATCACGTGGATCACGCCGTTCGAGCACGCGATGTCGGTGGCGGTCACGGCCGCGCCGTCGACCGTGACCTTCGCGCCGTCGACCTTGATGTCGACGCGCTGGCCGTTCACGGTGCCCGCAGTCTTGAGCTTGACGACGTCAGCAGCCTTGACCGCGCCGGGAACGACGTGGTAGGTGAGGATCGCGGCGAGCTTCGACTTGTTCTCCGGCTTGAGGAGCATCTCGAGCGTGCCCGCGGGGAGCTTGGCGAACGCCTCGTCGGTCGGCGCGAAGACGGTGAAGGGGCCGGTGCCGTTGAGGGTCTCGACGAGGCCAGCGGCCTGCACGGCCGCGACGAGCGTCTTGAAGCTGCCTGCGGCCACGGCGGTCTCGACGATGGTCGACTTCGCGGTGGCAGTGGCGGTGGTCGGCTTGGCCGCCGGCTTGGCGGGCGCGGCCTGCATGGTGATCGGTGCGGTGGCGAGTACGAGCGAGATGGCAATCGACGTGAGCATGAGCTTCCTCTGGTGTGCGGTCATGACAGCAGCAATGGCACAGCGCCGTCCACGAGACGGTCACGAACCATCGTGCTCCCAGACAAATCAGGAGTGCGGGTCGGGCGGTGGGATCCACCCGTACGCGCCCGATTCGCTGCCCCATCCCTGTCTGGATTCGCTCCTCATCACCGCATCCGCGAAATTGTGCTCGCACAAGCGACGTGCGGAGCGCGCGCGGCCACCGCGAGAACCACGCAACACACGCTGCGGTCAGATGGTCCAGCCCGCGAGGACGACCGCGAGATCGTTCCCGTCAACGACGCCGTCAGCGTTCACATCGGCGCTGCCCGGACCTCCCCACTGTCCGAGCACGAGCGCGAGGTCGCCCGCGTCGACCGCACCGCTCCCATCGATGTCCGCGAGATCTGACGGCAGCCCGCACACCCGCAGGGCCACCAGGCTCGTCGTTCCCTGGCTCCCGCCCGGATTCCCATCCGACACGAGTAGGAGCGCGCGGCATCCATCGGCGAGCTCCGGCCCGAGCGTCATGCCCTCGAAGTTCTGCAGCGCGAAATCCCCTTGCCAGAGCAAGGTCTTGGCCAACGGCACGAATCCACCGCTCGCGAGCGACGCGCGCGCCGACACGTCGTCGGCCCCCGCAGTGTCGATGTGGTAGATCCGCGCGCGGAAATCAGGCACCAGCGCGCCGCCGAGCTCGCGCTCGAGGACAAGCGCCGAACCCGAGGCGATCGGCAGGATCTCGACGGCACCACTCCGCTCGAGCGTGGTAAGCGGGCTCAGCGCCGAGATCGGATCGACGCGGTACGCCCACTGCCCCTCGGGCACGAACGGCGGCGGCGATCCGGCTCCACCTCCTGCAGTGAAGCGCTGGATCCGCACCAGCGACCCCGCTGTGGTCGACGAGATCGGACCATCGGACGCAAGCGCCTCCTCGTTCGCCGTCCACACGCGCCCACCGAGCGAGCCGAGCGACTCGAGCCCGAGGTTCGACCGAAGGTTCGGCGCGAGATAGACCGACGGCACGGGCACGGCCGCAACCTGCACGCTGTCGGCGAGCCGGAACTCGCGGATCGCGCTCACTGCCTCATCCGACACGACGACCGACCCGCGCTCGGCAAGCAGCGCAATGCCTTCGCCGTCGGACGCGAGCCCGCTGACCGCGCTCGATCCTGTCGCGACGGCGGAGTTGATGCGGCCCGTCGCCGGATCGACCACGATGTCGAGCTCCCAGAGAAGCCCCACGCCGTTGTCACCGACGGCGAGATAGCGCGTGCCGCCCATCCATGCGATGCCGCTCAGCTCCTGCACGGGCAGCTTGCCGATGCTGATCGCGACCGGCGCCTGTCCGGTCCCAGCGATCGTCGGCGGCGGGAGCGGAGCCGCGTGTGCGCAGCCGGCGACCGCGATGGATGCGGCGACACGGACCCACGCCCCCCACTGCCGAAGCGGGCGGAGCAACCGCGACGGAAGGGTGCGCGCGAGGCGATGCATGCGCTGCAGAACCTAGCACGGCATTCGGTCCGCACGACCTCGCGAGGGCCGAATCCGTTCGACATGCGGAGCGTTCGAGGCCCGCGTGCGCCAATGTCACGCCCGAAGCACGGCCGACATCCCGTCTGCGTCCGCAAAAATCGCGCCCAGACCGAGAAGCCACGGCCGCGCTTGCCGCGAACCACAGACTCTGACGCAAACTTCACTGGACTCCGTCCAAATCGAGCGTCTCCTTCATCGACGCGGTAGGCTCGATCGGCAGACCGCTCTCGCAGCGCGATCGACTTCAAGCGCCCAAGCTTCTCTCCCGGACTCCCTTCATGCAGATCCTGAGCCACACCCGTTCCGCGCGCCGCGATGTCGCTCGCGCCATCGTCTCGACCGCGCTGCTCCTCGGCTTCCAGAGCGCGGCGCTTGCGCAGGACAAGCCTCTCGGTGGAGCTGCAAGCGACGAGCAAGCCTCCCGCCAGCCCGAGACCGAGCACCGCTCCACGCTCACCCGCGTGCGCGAGGGCGGCACACCCTTCGATCCGAACCAGTCGCTGACGCCCTATGCCCTCGACCTCACGGCGGGTGCGGGCGACGGCGGCGTGGCCGATGCACCGTCGACCGGGCTCATCTCCTCGCCGCCCGAGTACGCGCCCGTCCGCGGCGTCATCTACCAGTACGGCAACTCGTGGAACTCCGTCGTCACCGCGCTCGTGTCGAGCCTCACGGGAAGCGCGGCCTTCGACGAGATCGCCTACGTCGTCGTGGCCAACCAGACGACCGCGAACGCCGCGACCACCGCCTTCGTCGCGGCGGGCGCCAACATGAGCAAGGTCGTCTTCATCATCCAGCCGAACAACTCGGTGTGGATGCGTGACTACGGCCCCCACTTCATCTGGCAGAACGGCACGCTCGCCGTCGTCGACAGCCACTACTACCCCACGCGCCCCGCCGACAACTTCATCCCCACCCTCGTCGGCGACCTCACGCTCGGCGTGCCCACCTACGACCAAGGCCTCTACTACTCGGGCGGCAACTTCCAGCCGGGACCGAACCGCAGCGGCTTCTGCACGGCACTCGTCAACCTCGACAACCCCACGGCGGGCGGACACTCCGAACCGCTCATCCGCGAACTGCACGGTGCGTTCCAAGGGATCGACACGCTGCACATCCTTCCGCAGCTTCCGTTCTCGGTCGACGGCACGGGCCACGTCGACATGTGGATGTACCTCGTCGACGAGAACACCGTCGTCATCAGCGAGTTCATCCCCGGCTCGAACGCGACGGCGCTGAGCGTGACGAACAACGCCGTGCCCTACATGCAGGCCCTCGGGTTCGAGGTCTTCCGCCCCCAGGCGTGGAACGTCGGCGCAACCCACTACACCTACGCGAACGCGTTCCGCGTGAACAACCGCATCTTCATCCCGTGCTACGGCACGCTCCTCGCGCCCGGGGGCAACGCGGCCTACAACGACCGTGACGCCGACGCGCTTGCCAAGTGGCAGGCCGCCGCGGGCCCGGGAGTCCAGATCGTGCCGATCCAGTGCTCGAGCATCATCACGGCGTCGGGTGCCATCCACTGCATCGTCAAGCAGGTGCCCCGCCATACCGATGCGCTGCCCTCGGCCCACGTCGTCGCTCCGTCGGGCGGCGAGCTGTGGCTCGTCGGCTCGACGCAGACCATCCGCTGGAACGCCACGGACACCAACAACGCGGCGCTCGCTTCGGTGGACCTCGCCTACTCGGTGGATTCGGGCGCGTCCTGGACTCCGATCGCGACAGGCATCGCCGACTCCGGCAGCTTCGCGTGGACCGTCCCGTCAGGCGCGACCGACACGGCGCTGGTGCGCGTCACGGCGCGGGCCGCGGACGGCGACACGACGGTCGCGGTGAGCAATCCCTTCCGGCTCCGCGCAGGCACCGCCACGGTGCTCGACTTCGCGACCGGGGCGGGCGTCGACAAGTTCGGCTTCGGCCGTCAGACCGCGGCGTGGACGAACGTGAACGCGAATGTGAACGCCGTCAACACCGCGCTGACGGCCGCGAACTACGCTGCGATGGCGACCTCGAACGCAGCCGGCGGCATCACCGATGCGAACCGCTACATCACCCCCGCGCTCACGGCGGGCAACGAGGCGACGCACATCTTCCGCTTCGTGCTCCCCGACCCCGCAACCCCGATCGACGAGATCAAGGTGGCGTGGGAGGGCTACGCCGACTTCTGCACGCAGGTCGAGCTCTATGTCTGGAACAACGCGCTCAACCAGTGGGGCGACGCATCGGGGCTCGTCGGGCAGAACCGGTTCCTCGACAACTTCGCGGGCAACCGCGACGAACGGCTCGAGGCCAGCATCCGCTCGAACATCGCGAACTTCGTCGCCGCCGACGGCTCGATCCGCTTCCTCGTGTACGCCGAGCGGCAGAACGACGAGGTCTTCCACGACTACATGTCGGTCACCGTCCTGCGCGCATCCGCGCCGTGTCCCGCCGACATCGACGGGAGCGGAACGGTCGACGGCTCCGATCTGTCGATCCTTCTGAACGGCTGGGGTGCGTGCGCCGGCTGCGCGGGCGACATCGACGGCAGCGGCGTGATCGACGGCGGCGACCTCGCGGTGCTTCTGAACTCGTGGGGTGGGTGCGCCTAGTCGGGCCGACGGTGGACGGGCGTCGGTCCTAACCGACCCGAGTTTCCGGCTGAACAGCTGGTCCGAGGAGGCCTCGCGAGGTGGCGCGGGAGTCCGCGATATCCGTTCGCGGAACCGCCCGCCCTCGCAGGGGCCGATCGCGCCGATCTCCTCCGGCTCGGCATCCAAGCGGACCGATCGGGCGAACCCCCCGACCATGCATCAGCTCACCATCTCGCTCGTGTCGGCGTTCGCCACCCTTCTCGTGGGCGCCACCACCCCGGCTGCGGCTCAGACGAGCCCCGGTTCAGCCCCCGCCTCGAACCTCGAGTTCGACAACGGCACCAAGGGCTGGCAGACCGTCCTCGACGGCGTGATGGGCGGCCGCTCGACCGGCAGGATCGCGGCGGGCGAAGGCGGCACGATGCGCTTCGCGGGCGAGCTCTCGCTCGAGAACAACGGCGGCTTCTCGCAGATCCGCACGGCGGTCCCCGAGGGGACCTTCGCTGGCAAGACGGGGCTCGTCCTTCGCGTGAAGGGCGACGGACGCACATACCAGTGCGACATCCGCTCCTCGCGCCTGCGCCTGATGGCGGGTGGCTACCAGCGCCTGTTCGAGACGAAGGCGGGCGAGTGGATCGAGGTCGCGATCCCGTTCGAGGAGTGCGTCGCGAACAGCTTCGGCCAGCGCATGCGGAACGCGCCCGCGCTCGACCCCGCGTCGATCGAGTCGGTCGGCATCACGCTCGCGGACAAGAAGGAAGGGCCGTTCGCGATCGAGGTCGACTGGATCCGCGCAGCCGATGAGACGTCGTCCAAGCCGTCGGCGGCGGGCTCGCTGGTGTCGGTCGCCGAGAAGGCGAATCTCACCACGCTGCTCGCACTGGTGAAGGCCGCGGGCCTGGAGCTTCCGAAGGATGCGAAGCTCACGATCTTCGCGCCGACGAACGACGCCTTCGCCAAGCTCCCGCGCGAACAGGTCGAGTTCCTGACGAGCGCCAAGGGCAAGTCGACGCTGCAGGCGATCCTGAAGCACCATGTGGTCGCGCAGTCGCTCGAGAGTTCCACGTTGCTCGATCGCCGGCGGCTCAAGGCGCTGTCCGGGCAGTCGCTCGAGATCGACCCCACCGCGCTGAGCATCGACGGTGCACGCCTCGTGGCCACCGATGTCGCATTCGATGGCGGGCTGGTGCACGTGATCGACGGCGTGATGCTTCCCGAGCTCCGCAGCATCGAGGAGATCGTTGCGAAGGACGATCGGTTTGCCACGCTCCGCGCCGCCATCGACGCAGCGGGCCTCGGTCCGCAGCTCGGCGCGCAGAACTCGGGGCCCTGGACCCTCCTTGCGCCTTCCAACGAGGCGTTCGCGGCCATCCCCGCCGATGCGCTGAAGGCGCTCCTGCAGGATCGACCCGCGCTCACGGCAGTGCTCGCGGCGCATGTGCTGCCCACGGCGATCCGGCGCGACGAGATGCTCGCGCAGGGTCAGGCGCGCACCCTCATGGGCGACGGCACCGTGGAGTTCGCGCTCGCATCAGGCGCCATCACGGTCGCCGGCGCGCGCATCGAGGTTGCGGACATCGAGGCGTCGAACGGCGTCATTCACGTCATCGACCGCGTGCTTCCCGCGCCGAGTGCGGCGCGCGCGACCGCAGCGGCCACCCCGTTGCCTCAGCGCGCCGAGCGCGCCGCTGCGATCCTCGAGCTGGCGATCGAACGCGGTGTCCCCCGCTTCAACGCAGGCGATACCTCGTCGTGCGCCGCGCTGTATGAACTCGCCATCGCCTCGGTGGTTCTCCTCGGCGACGATGCCATCAGCCCGAGTGCCAAGGCCGATCTCTCGGAGGCGCTCGAGCAAGGTTCGGCGCATCAGGACGCATCCGAACGCGCATGGATCTACCGCCGCGCGATGGACCGCGCGCTCGAGCGGATGATGAAGTCGGAAGCATGAGTCCCCTTCGGAGCTTCCATCCGAGTTCCCGCGATGCCTCCGATCAAACGAAGTCCCGTGCCGCCGCCGAAGACCTGCGCGTGCTGCCATCGACCCTTCTCGTGGCGCAAGAAGTGGGAGCGCGACTGGGCGAACGTGCGCTACTGCTCGGATGCGTGCCGCAGGCGTGGGCCCGTCGAGACATCGGAAGCAGTTCGTCCTGCAGCAAACGACAGGCGATAGGTGGACGATATGCGGCCGACTACGCCTCCGCGTGAGACAAGCGGCGCAGGAACGTAGTTCGACACCGCGTCGCGGAGCAGGTGTCGCACACGGCGCGAACGGCGAGGGATCGAAGGCCAATCGGGACGGGTGCGCCGGACATCTGTCCTTCTCAGACGGCCAGTTTTGCCGCGCCGGAGCGCAGGCTTTCGGCGAAGATCATCTGCAGGACTGGATCATAGATGCTACACTTATCGATATATGTAGCACTTTCGCTCCATATGCGCCGCACCCCGTCGAACTCCCTGATCCCGAAGTCCCCAGTATCAAGGGCTACGACCGTCTTCCGACGAGCCGGGGGCATCCTCCGCACGAACGAGGCCAAGGCGGCTGGCATCCATCCGCGCACCCTGGCAGCGCTCGTGGACGGCGGCACGGTGCTCAAGCTCGACCGAGGCGTCTACCAACTCGCCGACGCCGCGCCTGCTGAACCCGACCTCGCGATCGTGGCGCGCAAGGTGCCGCAGGCGGTTCTTTGCCTCGTCTCGGCGCTGGCCCACCATCGCCTCACCACGCAGATCCCGCATGCGGTCGATCTCGCGGTGCCGCGCGGCCTCAAGGACCGCAAGCTGGAGCATCCACCGGTGCGCTTCTACCGCTTCGGCGATGCTTCGCTCAGCGCGGGCGTCGAGCGCATCAAGGTCGCTGGCCGCGAACTGCGCGTCTACAGCGCCGCCAAGACCGTTGCCGACTGCTTCAAGTTTCGCAACAAGATCGGCAAGGACATCGCCATCGAGGCGCTGCGCACCTACCTGCGTCGCAAGGATGCGAGGGTGAAAGACCTGACGCACTTCGCCCGCATCAACCGCGTGCAGGCGGTGATGGCGCCGTACGTCGACGTCCTGCTCACGGCCAAGGGCTGACCACTCAGGGCGTGCCGTCGGTGTCGCCGAAATCGATGGCGGGCACGCGGGAGAAGGGGTTCCGGTTCCGGTGACACCGGGGACAGCCGCTTCACGCGGAGCGAATCGGACCGCCCTTCCTGCACTGCCGTCGGGCGTCATGGCAGTTATCTACCGCTTGAAGAGGCTTTACTGCGTTTTTGTGGAACTTAAACTTCTACTTTTACGCCCTGTAGCCTACTGTTCCAGCCGAGGAACCTCCCATGATCGATCCCACCGCCACCCATCCCCTGCTCCGCGAGCTCAACGACGCGCTCGCGATCGAGGGCGCCGAGCCCGTGGACTGGATCATCTGCGGCGGTACCGCCCTCGGAATCCTTGGTCTGCTACAGCGGCCGACGCGCGACGTCGACGTGATCAGCGGCTGGAGTTCCGCCACGCTGCAGATCGTCCAGATCGATCGCTTCCCGCCCGCGGTGGAACGGGCCATCGTGCGCGTCGCCGACGCGCATCCCGAGCTCAAGTCATCCGGGATCAGCTGGGTCAACCTCGGTCCAAGGGGGCTCATCGACTTCGGCCTGCCGCCCGGCTGCACGGGAAGGCTCACGCCCTGCACCATCGGCACGCACCTCACGCTGCGGCTTCCAGACCGGCGTGACCTGATCGCCTTCAAGCTCTTCGCGGCGGCGGATGCCGCGCACGGTCGGCAGTCGGTGCACAAGTCAGACCTGCGAGCGATGTCCCCGAGCGACGAAGAGCTGCGGTTCGCCATTGATTGGGTGATCACGATCCCCGACAGCAATCACCAACTCCGCGCCGAGCTGCGCGAGTTCCTGCAGGAGCTTGGCCATGAAGACCTCGCCTACTACATCGCGTGAGGAGCGCACCCGAGCGGCGCTGCTCGACGTGCTGCACGCGCAGTGGCGCGAGCTCGGCGTGCCCTTCCAGGCGCCGGCGTTCGAGCATCCATTGGAGGTGATCGACCCCGAGGCGCTGCTGTGGTGCTCGCTGCACTTCTTCGGCAGCGAGCCGCGCCTCGAGGAGGCCGTACGCAGCTGGTTCACCACGAACCGCGCACGCGTCAACACGCAGCGCCTCAACACGCTCGCGCGGCGCAATGAACAGGAGCCGGCAGAGGCGACACGCGTTGCGGCCTGGCGGAACACCAACGGACTTCGGCGACTCGTGACGCGCAAGCACGTGGGCCTCGCAGCATCGACCCCCGCATCGCTGCACCTGCGGTCGCGCGACGTGCTCGGGAACGACTGTGCCGCGTACCTGATCGTGGCGCTCCTCGGAAGCCCGCGTGGCGTGCGCTGCCGCGACGTGTCCGAATCGACCGGCTACACGTACCGCTGCGTCGCGGACACCGCGGCATCGTGGGCGGATGCGGGGCTCGTACGCCTGGAGCATGGCTTCTGCACGATCCTCGATCCGACCCCGTGGACACAGCTGCTTCGGTGCGACCTGGCCGATGTCGTGACGGTCGACTGGCAAGCCGCGTACGGCGCGGTGATCGAACTCCTGCGGACGCTGGAGCGGGCACGCGCGGCTGGTGTCGCCGAGGACAGCCCGCTGCTTGCAGCCGCCGCGACGAAGGCGGAGGGTGCCCTCCAGGGCGCAGCGGCGGGCGTCGCGCCCGAGCGCGCGCCCGCGATCGAAGCGCTGCGCAACGCGATCCGGGCGCGCTGATTCGCCCTCCCAAAGCGACGCAAAGAGAGACGCGCATCGCCCCAAAGCGGCACCCGAGAACTGAGTTTTGGGCGTCACAGCCCATGCCGCGGCGGCTCACTCCACTTCGTTTCCATCGCTCGTAAGCCCCGAAACGCAGCGTGGTTGCGCCGCTCATTGCGAGCAGGCACAGTCCGGGAGCGGTCGCGGCTGCGGCCGTTCCCTCTGGCGCATTCCAGCACCAGAGCCCGCCGCCGCAGCGGCGGGCGCTCAAATCATGGGCGGAGAGGGATTCGAACCCCCGTAGGTAAAACCAGCAGATTTACAGTCTGCCCTCGTTGGCCACTTGAGTATCCGCCCGAAGTGGTTTCCCGCTGGGGTGCGGGGGCGGAGATCGTACTAGACGAATCCCCATCGGGCAAACGCCAGCGGCGTGCAATCCGGTCGAGGTGAGCGCGGGGCGGGTCCGAGAGTCCGTCCCGCGCTGCCGCCGACCCGGGTGGTTGCGGAAGCGTTCCCGTGGTTCCGCGGCGGGGTGGGCCCTTGGATGCGTGGCCATGAACGCGCCACAACGACTTCCCTGGATTCCCCTCGCCGCACTCCAGCGCCTGCTTGCGGTGCTGATGGTGCTGCCGGCGCTCACGGCGCCTGCGCTGGCCCAGCAGACGCAGGTCCGCGCCACCACCACGGGCTTTGTCGCCACCTCTCCTGCGATCGAGATCACGGTTGCGTCGGGGGCCATCACCCGCATCGTCAACCGACGCACGGGCGAGATCCACACCGTCGACGCCACCGGGTCCGCTGCATCGAGTCCCTGGATGCCGCGCGGCGTCCTGTGCGCGTCGGCTGCGACCGGTGGCATGCGGCCCGTTCAGACGCTCCACACCGAATGGGGAAGCCATCCGATCTACGGCGCCCAGCTTGGCGAGAGCATCGCGCGCATCGCGCGCGCGCCGGGCGCGTCGAGCACCGTCACCAACACCGCGATCAGCGGCGGCATGCGCTGCACGTGGCGCGGGCTCACCGACGGCATCCGCGTCTATCCCGACGACACCCTCAGCATCTCGGCCGTGGTCGACCGCACGAGCGGGCAGATCGAGCTCACCGCGACGGCCACGACGGTCACCGACGACCTCGTGGGCGTGATGGTGCCGCTCGTGAACCTTCGCCCCTACCACTCGGTGTACGTGCCGTCGTTCGGCGGCGTGTGCTACCTGCCGTCCGACCTCGCTGCCAAGCGGCTCTACGCGCTCAACAACGCGCCGTTCGTCGAGGCTCCCGTGCTCGTCGCCGAGGGCAACAACGGCTCGATCGCGCTCTGGACCGAGGACGCCACGTTCAAGCCGTACGCGAGCTTCTTCGGTGGCGACGGCACGACCACCGCCCTCGGCATCGAGGCGCTGCAGCTGATGCCATTCGAGGGCAAGCGGTCGACGCGCACCTCGAAGTGGAAGATCTGCGCCTACCGCGGCACCTGGCCCGCGGCGGTCGAGTCGTATCGCGCGTGGTACACGCGCACGTTCGCGCCCGAGATCGCCATGCGCGAGGCGATCACCTGGCCGAGGGAGATCTCGACGATCGTCGACCGGGTGCCGCGCGACACGGCGTC
>JBIIRG010000193.1:0-5796 GCA_044341665.1 Phycisphaerales bacterium
CCGCCTGCAAGGCGAGCCACGTGGCCGAGGAGGTCGAGGTCATCGCGCCGCAGGAACAGAAGGACGCGATCGCAGCGGCGATCAAGAAGCTTGGGTACAAGCTCGAGGAGTGAAAGGCCGCGTGCACGTCCGACAACGCGCGTGCTGCGTGTGTTGCGACCGATAGCGAGGGCTCGAGCGCGCGGTGCCAGGCACCAACCTGGCACCGCCCCGCGATCTACCCGACGAACCTGGCACGTGACAGGCGCGATGGGCGCGCGCTGTCTGGCCATGCCGGAAAGCAACGGTGACCCGAGTGGCCTCGAGTCGCGCAGCAGCGTGGACGGCGGACAAGAGGTGCCTGGCTCCGACCTGGTTCGCGCGGAGGGAACCAGGTTGGTGCCAGGTTGGTGCCTGGCACCGTCAGGGGATCGCGGTGCGCACGCGGGACACGACTTCGTCGAGGGTGCCCTGCTGCTTGGCGCCCGCGGCGTGGACGTGGCCGCCGCCGCCGAAGCGGGCAGCGAGCTCGTTCACGTCGATGAAGGATCCGGAGTCGTCGGCCGGCTTCGAGCGGAAGCTCAGCTTGATGATGCCTGCCTGCGCGTCCTCGACCACGAGGATCGATGCACGCACCGCCGCGATCTCCATCGGGATGTTGACGATGCCCGCCGTCTCCTCGAGCATCGCCCCCGTCTCGGCGAAGTCGGCGGCGCGCAGGCGCATGAGCGCCACGCGGCCTGCGCTCAGCATCTCGAGGCTCGAGAGCGCGCAGGCCTGAAGCTCGACGCGCTCGGCGCGGCTCGACTGCTCGATCTGCTGGTACATCGCGTCCTTGTCGACGCCCGCCTCAAGCAGGCGCGCGGCAAGCGCAAACTCTGCAGCGCGCGCGTTGGGAAAGCGGAACCAGCCCGTGTCGGTCGCGAGGCCCATGTAGAGCGCCTCGGCGATCGACCCACGCCCGCGCTCGTCGGCACCCGCGGCGAGCGACACGCCCATCGCGTCGACGAGCCGCGCAAGCAGCGCCGTGCACGAGCCGCACCCGACGTCGACCACGCGCCGCGCCGCAACGAAATCGCCCCGCGCGTGGTGATCGAAGCCGATCACCTGCGCATGCCGCTCGCGAAGCCAAGGCGCGATGACCTCGAGCTGCGTCCACGCACCCGTGTCGACCACCACGACGAGGTCGTAGTCGCCGCGCGGCAGCTCCGGCTTTCGCGGGTGCACATGCACGACGCAGGACGAACCTTCGAACGAGCGGAGGTTGCCCTCGCACGGATCGACGACCCAGCCTTCCGCGGGGACGCCGACCGCCTGGCAGGCGCGCACCACCGCGAGCACGGAACCAAGCGCGTCGCCGTCGGGCTTCTGGTGGGTGGTGACGAGGACACTCCTCGCGGCGCGGAGTTCGCGGGCGAGGTCCTCGACGGTGGTGTTCGTGTGGTAGCCCATGCGAGCGCCGCGCGCGGCAGGCGGTGTTATACCGTTTCGCGTGCGATTCCCGCGCTCGGACCTGCGATCGGCAGCGGCGCATCGAGGACGGCGGCACGGTCGCACTCCATGCGCGCGAGCAGCGCGTCGAGCGAGGCGAAGCGCTCCATTCCGCGGATCCACGCATGGAAGCGCAGACGGAGCTCGAAGCCGTACCAGTCGAGCGGCAACGCGAGCGGGCGGCCATCCGGCGCGAGGAGCGTGGCCTCGCAGGTGCGCGGACTCTCGCCGAAGGTCGGCTTGGTCCCGACCGAGATGGCGGCGAGGGCGGCGGTGCCGTCGGGAAGCGTGGCGGCGCCCGCGTACACGCCGTCGGCGGGCAGGATCCGCCCCGTCGCATCGAGGTTCATCGTGGGCCAGCCGATGGTGCGGCCGCGCTGGTCGCCGCGTGCGGTCGGGCAGCGGAGTTCATACGGGCGCCCGAAGACACGCGCCGCGTCGGCCACCCTGCCCTCGGCGAGGAGCGCGCGGGCGGTCGAGCTCCGCGCCTCGACCCGCGAACCATCGGTCAGTACGACGGAGCACGGCGTTGCCTCGACCACGCGAAAGCCCATCGACGCACCCAGCGCCCGCAGCGTGTCCAAGTCGCCCGATCGCGCCCGGCCAAAGCGGAAGTCGGGACCCTCGACGACGACGTCGAACGGCACCGTCTGCCGCAGGTCGGCGATGAATGCCTCGGGCGAGCGTCCGAGAAGTTCAGCCGTCGGCTCGAGCTCGAGCACGCGGTCCACCCCACAGCGGTCGCGGAGCAGTTCGCGGCGCTCCTCGCGCGGTGTCAGGCGCCCCATCGGACGATCGGGCCGAAGCACCGCCGCCGGAAGCGGTTCGAACGTGACGGCCACCACCCCGTCGCCCGCCGCCTCGCGGGCGATGGTGAACAGGTGGCGGTGTCCGACATGGACGCCGTCGAAGTTGCCGATGACGATCGCCTGCATTTCGAGCCCTGCCGCGACTGCGGCGCCTCGGGGGGTCAGGGTATCCTGCACCCCCTTCGACACTTCGGAACATACACGAAATGACCAGCGCGCCTTCCTCGACGTCCGCCCTGCCCGACTCCGCCAGCATCGTGGATGAACTCGCGAGCTCCTTCCGAGCCACCGCCGACAGCGTGGTGCCGTGGTTCGTCTCGCAGATGCCGCCGATGTACTTCCAGGACACCGACCGCGCGACCCAGCTGGCGCACCTGCGGGCGATCATCGCTGCGAAGGCGTCGGAGCGGCCGATCGATCTCACCCTGAAGAGCGAGGACGGCCGCCAGCTCACGCTGATCAAGGGCGCGAACTACCCCGGCATCCTCGCCGAGCTCGTCTCGCAGCTGCCGATGGACCGCTCGCTGCGCGCCGCGAAGATCCACTCGAGCTTCGACGGCAAGCTCGTGCTCGACACCTTTGTGTTCGGCGATCCCGAGCCGTTCGACAGCCGCGACCCGCGGCAGTCGGCGAAGCTGACCGACACCATCCGCTACGCGAAGGAGCAGAAGCTCGACTGGACGCCCGACCAGATCTCGAGCTATTTCGCCGGCTGCAGCGCCGAGTACGTGCTCACCTGCACGCCGCTGCGCGTGGCGGCGCACTGGAAGCTCTTCAGCCGCGTGAGCGGCAGCGACGGAACGATCGTCGAGCTCGAGCCCGAGAGCCACCAGACGATGAGCCGCATCGTGGTGGTCGTCGAGAACGCGCGCACGCGCACCATGCTCGAGCGCTGCGCGAAGATCCTCGCGCGCCACGCGATCTCGATCCACCGCGCGTACCTCGACATCGTGAAGGACGGCAAGGGTGGCTCGGTCACCTTCGTCGGGTTCGTGGTGCAGGGCGCCGACGGCAAGGCGATCAACGCCACGGGCGACGGCTGGAAGTCGGTCGTGCGCGACCTGCGGCGCATCAAGTGGGTCGATGACAAGGCGCTCGAGCTCTCGGGCCGCCACGCGACGCTCTCGATCGACCAGGCCGAGGCGATCGTGGCGCTCTGCAACATGGCGCACCAGGTGCTTTCGCCGCAGAACCGCTACCTGTGGACGCGCGAGCGCATCCAGGGTTTCGCCGAGGAATCGATCGGTGCGGCGGCCTCGGTCGCGAGGCTCCTGACCGCGCGCTTCGACCCCGCGAAGCCGATGGCGGACGACGCCTTCGCCGCCGAGCGCGCGAAGGTCGAGGCCGAGATCGCCAGGCAGCCGGGCGAGATGAACCGCACCGTGCTCGCGAAGATGCTCGAGGGCGTGTGCGCGACGCTGCGCACGAACTACTTCCTGCCCGACCGCTTCGCGCTGTGCCTGCGGATCGACCCCGCGTACCTTGCGAACGCCGACCGCCCCGAGAAGCCGTACGCGACCTTCTTCGTGCACGGCCGCGGGTTCGACGGCTTCCACAACCGCTTCCAGGACATTGCGCGCGGCGGCCTGCGGGTCATCCGCACGACGAACCCCGCGCAGCACACGCGCGAGAGCGAGCGGCTCTTCGACGAGGTCTACGGCCTCTCGTGGGCGCAGCAGCTCAAGAACAAGGACATCCCCGAGGGCGGCGCGAAGGCCGCGATCCTGCTCGAGCCCGGCGCGACCGTCGACCGCTGCGTGAAGGCGTTCGTGAACTCGATCCTCGACCTGATCGTGCAGGTGCCCGAGGTGAAGCAGCTCGTCGTCGACCGCTTCGGCAAGGACGAGCTCATCTACCTCGGACCTGACGAGAACATCACCCCCGCCCACATCGAGTGGATCGTCGAGCGCGCGCGTCGGCGCGGCTACTCGATGCCGACCGCCTTCATGAGCTCGAAGCCGGGCGCGGGCATCAACCACAAGGTCTACGGCGTCACCAGCGAAGGCGTCAATGTGTTCCTCGACGTCGCGCTCCGATCGCGCGGCATCGATCCGCGCAAGCAGCGCTTTACCGTGAAGATCACCGGTGGACCCGACGGCGATGTCGCGGGCAACATGATGCGCATCCTCGACCGCGACTACGGCAAGAACGCCGTGATCGTGGGCGTGGGCGACGGCTCGGGCTGCGGCGAGGATCCCGAGGGCCTCGACCACGCCGAGCTCCTGCGGCTCTTCAAGGAGGGCCTGCCGATCGCGAGCTTCGACCGGAAGAAGCTCTCGCCGAAGGGCCGCATCGTGTCGGTCGACGAGCCCGAGGGCGCGCAGCTCCGCAACACCATGCACAACCGCCTGGTGACCGACGCATTCGTGCCGGGCGGCGGACGCCCCGCGACGATCCACGAGGGCAACTGGCAGGAGTTCCTGACCGCCGAGGGCAAGCCGAGCACGCTGGTGATCTCGGAGGGCGCGAACCTGTTCCTGACGCCGGGCGCGCGCGAGGAGCTCTGCAAGCGCGGCGCGACGGTGATCAAGGATTCGTCGGCCAACAAGTGCGGCGTGATCTGCTCGAGCTACGAGATCAGCGCGTGCATGGTGCTGTCGGACGACGAGTTCCTGTCGATCAAGGACACCTACGTGTCGCAGGTGCTCGATCGGCTGCGCGAGCTTGCGCGCGTGGAGGCCGAGTTCCTCATGCGCGCGGCGAAGACGCATCCGTCGATGTCGCTGCCGAAGATCTCGGTCGAGCTCTCGAAGGTCATCAACACGACGGCCGCGGCGATCGCGGCGGGCGTGCCCAGCTGGCCGACCGAGGACCGCGAGCTCGCGAAGCAGATGATCCGCGACCATCTCCCCAAGGTGCTCTTCGACTTCGCGGGCGACCGCGTGTGGAAGAGCCTGCCCGCGTCGTACCAGACGTGGATCATCGCGAACCGCCTTGCGAGCTCGATCGCGTACCGCGAGGGCATGGACTTCTTCGACGGCTGCACGCCGGCGGAGATCGCCGATCTCGCGCGCCGCTACATGAAGAGCGACCTCGCGAACCGCGAGATCGTCGCCAAGGTGCGCTCGTCGGAGCTCGCCGACAAGGACCACATCGCGGCGCTCCTCGAGCGCGGCGGCGCCCGCGCCGGCATCTGAAGGCAGTGCACGGCACGTGCCGTCGAGTGCATGGCACTCCGCGGCACGTGCCGTGCACCGTTACTTCAGGCGGGAGCGGAGGGACTCGTACTCCTGGGTGAGCGCGTGCTCGGCGCCGAGGATGCGTGCGTCGTCGACGAGCTGCTTCTGGTCGAGCAGTTCGTACGCCGACTTGGCCGAGCCGAGTGATTCCATGGCGCGCGCGAGGATGAGCGCGCAGTCGAGCCGCTCGCGGAAGCGCGATTGGTCGCGCTCGTAGGCCTTGAGCACGGCCGGCAGCATCTCGTACACGGCTGCGAAACGCCGTGCCGCGAGCTGGGTGCGCGCGAGCGCGACCTGCTCGGCCATCCACCGCGGCGGATCGCTCTTGGCAACGCCCA
>JBIIRG010000001.1:0-46872 GCA_044341665.1 Phycisphaerales bacterium
CACGATCGCCGGCAGCGTGATGGCCGCGTACATCGTGATGCTCGGCGGAGACGATCCCGCGGCGCGCACGGAGATTGCCAAGCACTTCATGATCGCTTCGGTCATGAGCGCGCCCGCCGGCCTCCTCATGGCGAAGATCATGCTGCCCGAGACGGAATCGCCCGCGGACGAGTCGATCGCCGAGCTGCGCAAGATGCCGCGCACGACCGCGAACGTCATGGACGCCGCCGCCGAGGGCGCGACCGACGGACTCAAGCTCGCGCTCAACGTCGCCGCGATGCTCGTCGCGTTCGTGTCGCTGATCGCGCTCCTCAACTGGCCGCTCGCGGCGCTCAGCGAACTCAACAGCGACTGGCTGCCCATCGCGTCCTGGCGCGCGGAGCTCGGGCTGCCCGTCCTCAGCTTCCAGAACATTCTGGGCACGGTGCTGCAGCCGCTCGCGTGGCTCATGGGTGCGGGCGCCGACGCGCACAAGGTCGGCGCGGTCATGGGACAGGCCGTGGTCGCCACCGAGTTCGTGGCCTACCTCGACCTCGCCAGCATGATCAAGTCGGGCGAAATCTCGTCGCGCGCGTCGACCATCGCCATCTACGCGCTCTGCGGCTTCGCGAATCTGCCTTCGATCGCCATCCAGATCGGCGGCCTCGGCGCGATGGCGCCTGAACGCCGCAGCGAGATCGCCGCCCTCGGCCTCCGCGCGATGACCGCGGGCGCGCTCGCGTGCTGGCTCACCGGCGCGATCGCGGGGATCTTCCTCGGGTGAGCGATGCGTCCGTTGGAACGCGCGAGTGACCGCCTTATGATGCCGCCATGCAGTCCGACCCCGCATCAATCGCCTGCTCCGATCCATCCGTGCTTGGCGGCACTGTTGTCTTCTGCGGCACTCGGGTTCCGTTCAGCACATTCATCGAGTACCTCGAAGGAGGCTCGACGGTCGATGGATTCCTCGCGGACTTTCCGAGCGTTTCGCGGGAGCAGGCCGTCGGTGCACTTGAACTCCTCGGCACCACGATGATCGAGCGCATCGGTCGCGGAGAAGATGACCCCCGTGCGTCTGTTGCTTGACGAGTGCACGCCGTTGGGCCTGCTGCGGACCTTCCACGCCCATCCGGGTTTCCAAGGCGCGGGGCATGAAGCCCTTCATGTCACGCAGATCGGCTGGTCGGGAATCCAGAACGGACGCCTGCTCGCACGGATGAGGCAGTCAGGCTTCGATGGCTTGATCACCACCGATCGAGACCTCGCTTTCCAGCAGGATGTCGAGGGATCTGGCGTCTTCGTCGTCGTCCTCGAGAGCCGCACCAACCGCCTCGAAGACCTCGTCCCGGTGGCATCCAAGGCACTCGTGATGCTGCCAGCCATTCTCAAGGGACAGGTTGTACGGGTGAGCGCGATCCCGAGCCGAGGCTGATGCGCTTCACTCCTCAGGCGCGAGCGGCGACCAGTAGAGCACCATGTACGAGTCGGGATCCATGCAGTCCTCGACTCCCCCAAAGAGCAGAAACCCGCTCGGGCTGCGTCCGTCGACCCAGTAGGTCGACGCATACCCGTGCCACTGACGACCCGTCAGCATGATCGATGAGCCGACGAGCGCCCATGTTCCGGTCTTTGCATCAGCCACGGAGCCCGCGCCCACGTTCTCGCCGATCCAACGAAACGAGTAGGCGCCATTCGCCTCTAGGACGAGTTCGACTTCCTTTCGGTAATCACCCACTATGCAGCCGGCGCCGACCCAGCGCCCGACGACATCCGCGACCTGGACGCTCTCTGCGGGCGCAGGACCACCGTAGCCACAGCCAACGAGCAGCGCGATGCACGAAGCGATCGCGGCGCGCATCACGCCTTCACCAGCCGCGTCACACGTCCGATCGGCACCCCGTGTTTCACCGCTTCGACGAAGGACTCGCCGAAGCTGAGACCGAGCGGACCGCATCAAGCCTTGACCAGCCGCGTCACCCGCCCGATCGGCACCCATTCGACCACCAGGATCGATCCATCCGAGAGGAACGTCGCCGAGTGCGGGTGGACAAACTTGCCGGGGATGAAGTCCTTGCGCGCGGCGCCGCGGAGGTTCGTCGGATGTCCGTCGCCGAGCGCGGCGACGACCTTGTTGTCCGCGTCGAGCAGCTCGACGGCGCTGGCGAGATCGGGAACCAGCATCAGGTCGCCGCGCGTCTTCATGTGGCACGGCTGGCGCATGCCGTCCTTGATGAATGCGACGTGCCGCCACGGCTTGCCGCCGGGCGTCGCGCCGAAGTACTGGATGCGGTTGTTCGAGCGATCCGCGACGGCGAGCGTGCCCACCCGGTCGTCCCACCACAGGCCGTGCGGGCCAGAGACCTGTCCTTCGCCCGCGCCCGGTCCAGCGATCACCTGCTTGAAGGCGCCGTCCTTGGTGAAGAGGAGCACGTAGCTCTTGCCGTAGCCATCGCCGACGAAGAGGTCGCCGTTCGGCATGAAGGCGACGTTCGTCGGATTCCAGTCGTTCTCGTTGGCGTAGACCTTGGTGCCCTCGAACTCGGCCTCCACGGGGGCGCCCTTCTCCCACACGACCGTGCCGTCGAGCTTCGTCTTGAGGACGCGGCGGCGGTTCACGTCGCAGTGATAGAGGAACTCGGTGCCACCCTCCTCGCGCACGTCGAGGCCGTGGCCACCGCCCTTCATCTGCGGCAGCATCGAGCGCAGGAACTTGCCGTCCTTGCTGAAGACATACACCGCGTCGTCCTTCGTGGCGCCGGCGCCCACGGTGTGCGAGATGTAGATCTGCCCCGCCTTGTCCTGCGCGACGCCGTGCGTGTCGCCCCACGCGAGGCCCTCGGGCGGCGTCAGCCAGTCGTGCTCCACGCGGTAGGTGTGGTCGCCGGTGCCGGTCTTGATCTCGCCGTCGAGCAGCGCCGCGGCGAAGGCGTTCGAAAACGGCGACAGTGCGGCCACGCCCGCTGCGGTGCGGATAAAGGCGCGACGGGAATCACGATTGCTGCTCGAGTCGAGGTGCATGCGCGGAGCGTACCGCGCGCGCGCGGTCACGCGGGCTTGTCCGCTGGTTTTTCGGCAGCGGGCGCGTCCTCGGGCATGGGCGGTCCCTTGGGCTCCGCGAGCGGCAGGTCGGCGCCGATCGCCTGGCGACCACCCGTGTTCAGCGCCTTGAGCGCGTCGGTGGCGTCGAGCGCGGTCTGCCACACGTAGATCCGCCGCAGGGCGGACTGCGCCGTCAGCCAATCGGTCAGTGCGGGCGAGACCTTGGTGCCGATCAGGTTGATCGACTCGAGCTTGGGGAGCGAGCCGAGGGCACGGACACCCGCGTCGCCCACGCCCGTTCCGTCGAGCCGCAGCCGCTCGAGGTTGACCATGCCGCTGAGCTTGGCGAGACCCGCGTCGGTCAGCGTCGACTTCGAGAGGTTCAGGTTCGCCACGAGCGGCGCGATGTCGGCCAGCAGCGCCGCGTCGGCGTCGCCGATCGCGGGTTCGGCGCGGCTCGCGTTCACATCGAACAGCGGGCTCTCGGCCGCGAGCGGCTGGACGAGCACGCCGCGGGCGATGAGCGCCTTCGCAGCCACGTCGGCCTTGGCCTTGACGCCCGGCGCCACCGCGACGGGAGCAGGCCCCGACAGCGCCAGCGCACCAGCAGCGGCCACCTGGGCGGTGCTCACGCCGGCGGCACCCGGGATCCCGCCGCCGATCGCGGACACGTCGGGGTACGCGGCGCCGTCGTCGATCCACTTGCGGATGATGGCCTTCTCGTCGGCGGTCAGACCGTCGCCCTCGGGCGGCATCGCGTCGGGATCCGCGCGATCGAGCTCCACGCGGGTCACGAGCAGGCTGCCGCCTGCCTTACCAGGGTGGACCGACCACTTCTCCTCGCTCCCGTTGAAGAGCCACGACTTGCTGTCCATGCGCAGGCCGCCCTTCTGCTTGCGCGCGCCGTGGCACTCGAAGCAGTTCGCCTCGAAGATCGGGCGCACCTTGTCGAGGAAGAAGCGGTCGTTCGCCGAGAGCTCGATGTTCGCGGGCTCCTTGGGAGCCTCCTCGGCCTTTGCGGGCGGGAAGATCAGGTCGGTCAGGTAGCCCTTGCCATGCACGAGGTCGCCGCCGAGGTGGCCGGTTACGCTCATCGCGATGCCGCCGACGAGCGCCGCCCAGCGGAACGTCCCGAGCGCGGCCATGGTCTTGGCGGTCGACGCGGTGGCCTGCGCCGCCAGGATCTGGCACCACCAGGCGAGCACCACGAAGCCCACCGTGGTGGCAGTACCGATCCAGCGATGCAGGTCGAGCGCCGCGTCGTCGCCCGAGCCGCGCTCGTAGGAGGCGTTCACCCAGCCCGTCGCGGTCGAGGCAACGGCGGAAATGGCGGCGATCCAAAGGAGCGGCAGCGTGAGCGGCGACATCCCCTCGCGGCGGCTGAGGCCACGCCACCACTCGGCGCCGATCGCCACGAGCCCGAGCGCGAGCGGGAAGTGCACGACCAGCGGGTGCAGGCGACCAGCGGCTCGGCCAAGTTGCGGACCCGACTCGGCGAGCATCGGGGCGAGCGGCTCCAGCACGGCAAGGTCGAGATTCGGAAGCATCGCTCCGAAATGTACTTGACCAGCGGGACCGAGAAAAGCATGCGCCTTGGCGTCGCGGAATTTTCTCTCGACCGCGTGCCGGCGCGGACCGTTGCGGCGACGCGCGCCTTCGCGCGATCAACCTCCGCCTTCCGCGGACGCGATCGATGTCGGTCCAGCGCGCAGACAGGCCACACGACCGCGGCGCACACCGCGATGCGCGCGCGACCGCGCCTTCGCTCCAGACACGCGCGAAACCCAGCAAAAAAGCAATCGCCGGACCCTTTCCGCAGCGTCCGGCGTCGCTTGCACAGGACCGCGCGCACGCAATGCGTAGCGACAGCGGCTGACCTTTCCACGTTTCACGGTCTCCTGTGACGACCATGCCACGACCGAGTTGTGTGGCGCACCAACGGACAAAGGGCCCTGAACCGCGCGCGCGTCCGTTCGAGACGGATCGTGCGTTCGTTCAGCGCCCTTTTCGCTGATGACGCCGTGAAGGCATCTGGCCGGGTACCGCGGCGGTGTGCCGCAGCAGCCCGACTCTCCTCGCCCTGTGCCCACTTGGTGAGCGCCTTCAGTATGCACCCGAAAGCCGGCCAGTCAAGCAGCCGCGGTCGTAAGCATGACAATTGTCGACACTTACGACAACTACTTGCTACGCGAGCCCCACCGCCTCCGCATCGCGGTCCGACAACATGCCGCCGTCCGAACGCTGCCGCACCGTGCCGTCTCGCTTCCAACTGCGCTCACAGCGAGGCTCGGCGCGAAGGTCCACGATCTCGATCGCGCTCTGGTCGCGCGCCATGACCACGCGCGAGACGCCGAAGAGGTCGGGCAGGTCGGCAAGGAAGTCCTCGAGATGGTGATGGGACGTCGGGAGCATGACGCCCGCGTCGAGCGGGTTCTCGATGCCGCGCGCCTTTGCCTTCTCGAGCTCGCCCTTGACGAGTTCGCGCAGGGCGAGGACCTCCGCCCAGCGCTTGTCGCATGTGAAAGCGAGCGTGCGGTAGCGCTCCATGTGCACGCAGCCGGAATCACCGGCGAGCGCACGGAACGCCTCGTCGGCCGTGTGCGGCAGGAACACCGCGAGCATGCGGCAGAGCGCGTCGCACGCAGCGTGCATCGCGGCCTGCGCGGCGCGGCGGCGCGACGAGCGCGGCGCATCGCAATAGAGGCGGTCCTTGGTCGCGGCGCAGTAGATCGCGGAGAGCGTCTCGTTGCAGAGCGTAAAGATCGCCTGCTGCGCCTCGCGGAACGAGCAGCGGCGCACGGCGTCGCGCACCGCTTCCTGCGTCGACGCGATTTGCGCCAGCATCCACGACTCGAGGCTGGTGTGCGAGATCCCCTCGAGGATCGCGTCGGCTTCCGACGCGTCGAAGCCGTCGAGGTTCGACAGCAGGTAGCGGATCGTGTTGCGCACCTTGCGGTAGCTCTCGCCGGCGACCTTGAAGAACTCGCCGTCGGCGCGGATGTCGTTCTCGAAGTCGACGCCCGCCACCCACCAGCGGCAGACGTCCGCGCCGTGCTCCTTGAGGAGCGCCTCGACGTCGATCGTGTTGCCGATCGACTTCGACATCTTGCGGCCGTCCTTGTCGACGATGAAGCCGTGGGTCACCAGCCGCTTGAACGGCGCCTGCCCGGTCGCGCCAAGCGCGGGGAGGAGCGACAGCTGGAACCAGCCGCGGTGCTGGTCGCTGCCCTCGAGGTAGATCTCGGCGGGATATCCGATGCCGCGCGCGCGCAGCACCGAGTTCCACGAGCTGCCCGCCTCGAACCACACGTCGAAGATGTCGTAGAGCTTCGTGAGCGACGCGATGTCGAGGCCCTTCGGCGCCTCGGGATCCTTCGACGCGTCGTAGTGCGACAGGAGGTCGGCGGGCGACTCCTGGAACCACGCGTCGCTCCCCTTCTCGGCAAAGCGCTTCGCGATCGCGCGCACGCTCGCGCTCGTCAGGAACGTCTTGCCGTCGGCCATCTTGAACGCAGGGATCGGCAGGCCCCACGAGCGCTGGCGCGAGATGCACCAGTCGGGGCGCGCCTCGATCATGCCGCGCATGCGGTTGCGGCCCCATTCGGGCGTGAAGCCGACTTCCTTCTCGATCGCCTGCATGGCGCGCGCGCGCAGCGACTTCCCGTCGCGCTTCACGGGCACATCGACGCCAATGAACCACTGCTCGGTCGCGCGGAAGATGACGGGCGTCTTCGAGCGCCAGTCGTGCGGGTACGAGTGGGTGAACTTGTGGTCGAAGAAGAGGTGGCCGCTCGTGCGCAGGTGCTCTGCGATCTCCGCGTTCGCGGCCCAGATCGACTTGCCGCGCAGCCACGCGGGGACCGTCTCGTCGTACGTGCCGTCCTCGCGCACGGGGCAGTATGCGGGCAGGCCTTCCTTCAGGCCCGTGCGGTAGTCGTCGGCGCCGTGTCCCGGCGCGGTGTGGACGAGGCCCGTGCCGTCCTCGAGCGTGACGTAGTCGGCGCTCACCACGCGGCCCTTCCGCTCGCAGAACGGATGCTTGTACTCGAGGCCGACGAGCTTGGCGCCCTCGCACTCCGCGCGCACGACGACCTTCTCGGCGCCTGCCTTCTTCGTCACCGCTGCGACGAGGTCCGCGGCCATGATCGTCGTGTTGCCGTCGACCTCGACGAGCGCGTAGCGGTAGCGCTCGTGGACTGCGATCGCGAGGTTCGCGGGCAGCGTCCACGGCGTCGTCGTCCAGATCATGAAGCTCGGCGTCATGTCGAGGAAGCGCGACTCGTCGAACTCCGCGTCCTCGCCCGCGTCGGCCGGCACCTCGGTGAGCAGGCCGAACGCAGCCGCCACCTTCGCGCGGTCGGCTGCCTCGAAGTCGACGTACACCGAGAGATCCTCGCGGTCCTCGTACTCGAGCTCCGCCTCTGCGAGCGCGGTCTTGTTGGCGATCGACCAGTGCACGGGCTTGAGCGCGCGCACGACGACACCCTGGTCGATGAGATCGGCAAAGACCTCGAGCGTCTTCGCCTCGTACGCGGGCTGCAGCGTGAAGTACGGATCCGCGTACTCGGCGAGCGTGAGCAGGCGCTTCATCTGCTCGGCCTGCAGGCCGATGAACTTGGTGGCGGCTGCGGCGCACTCGCGGCGGATCGCGATGTGGCGCTGCTCGGGCGTGAGGGTCTCGAGCTTCGCGGTCTTGCCCTTCTCGTGGAGCTCGGTCATCACCTTGTGCTCGATCGGCAGGCCGTGCGTGTCCCAGCCCGGGACGAAGCGCACGCGGCGGCCTTCCATGAGCGCGCCGCGCACCACGAAGTCCTTGAGCACCTTGTTCAGCATGTGGCCCATGTGGATCGGTCCGTTCGCGTACGGCGGGCCGTCGTGGAAGACGAACGGCTCCGCGCCCTCGCGCGCCGACTGCAGGCGGTTGAAGAGGTGCGCCTCATCCCAACGCTTGAGCGACTGCGGCTCGGCCTGGATGAGGTTCGCCTTCATGGCGAACGCCGTCTTGGGCAGGTTGAGCGAGTCCTTGTAGCTGGGCTTCTGCTGGCTGGGCTGGGCGTCCGACATGGTGGGTTTCCTTGCGGCGATCGTGCACGCGTTCCCTGCGTTGCCGACCGAGCGCGAGCGAAGAGGATACCCGCGCCGCCGCACGGCGGAGAGTGCAGGAATCCCCGCAATTGCGCCGATTTCGCCGCCATGCCCGCAGCCGATGACCCGCTTGCGCCTCCCGCTGCCTTCGCCCTCGTCGAGCGGCTGGGCTCGGGCCGCGTGCTCGTGCGCGATGTCACGGTCGCGGCCGCCGAAGCGCGTTGCGCGGCGCCTGCGCTCGAGGATGCGTTCGCGCGCCACCCTGGCCTCGCGTGCGCGGTCGCCAAGCGCGTGCGCGCCGACGGGATCGCCGCACACGGCGCGTTCGTGCTGCATCCCAAGGGATTCGTGCGCAACGGCCGCGGCGCTCCGTGCGATGCCGAGCGCTTCGACGAGGAGGTCGACACCGTCGACGCGGGCGTCGCGCTGGTCGATGGCGACGCCTTCGCCACTGCCCGCGGCGAGGTCCTCTGTGATCCGCGTGCAGGCTACGGCGCACTCGCGCTCGTCGCGCTCGGACTCGAGATCCGGCGACGCCGCGCAGGGCGCGTGATCGCCGTGGCGGCGGCGGAAACACATGAGTCGGGCGACACGGATGCGATCCTCGAGCGCGAGGGGCTCGCGAACGAGGTTGCGCGCGCCCACATGCGCTCGCACTTCGGATTCGACGTCGACGGCTGCGACCTCGACCGCGTGGCCGCGTCCGCCACGCTCGACGGACTTCGCTGGAACGCGCGCATCTGGGGCGCGCCCGCCTCGTTCGCCAAGTACGACGACCGCGGGGCGTACCACTGGCAGCTCTACGGCTCGCACGATGCGTATCGCCGCCGCGCCGACGCGCTCGTGTCGTTCCTGGCCGCGAATCTGCCCGCGGGCAGCGCGCCCGTGCTCGACGTCGGTGCAGGCGACGCGCTGTTTGCGGGGCTCGTCGCCCGCATGGGGGAGCGCACGGTCGCGCTCGACCCCGAGCCGCGGGCGGTCGCTTGCGCGCAGCAGGCCATCGCCGAATCGGGGCTTTCGGCACGCGTCGACTGCATGCTTGGCAGCGCGGAAAGCCTGCCGTTTCCCGATGCGACCTTCCGCGCGGCCATGCTCCTCGACGTGATCGAGCACCTCCGCAATCCCGTGCGCGCGCTCGCCGAAATCCGACGCGTGCTCGCGCCATCGGGCGTACTTCTCGTCGCGACGCCCGCGTGGCGGTACGGGCACCGGAACGACCCCGTCTATCACCTCGACGAATACCGCGAGGAAGAGCTCGCGCGCCAACTCCGCGCCTGCGGCTTCACCGTCATGCAGACCGCGCGCATCAAGGGCGCGTACGACGACATCGTGATGCTCGCGCAGCGCAGCACCGACCGCGATTGACAAGAACCTCACCCGGAGGCGAGCGCGACTCACCCGCGCCCGCCACCACCAGAGGGAGCCGCCGCAGCGGCGACCGCTCCAACTACCCCGCCGCCGCAGCGGCGACCGCCCAGACCACCCCGCCGCCGCAGCGGCGACCGCTCAACTCACGGATGTTCCCCCGGCTTCACGACCTCATCGAGGTACTTCTGGAAGTCGCCCATCTTGTAGGAGATGAAGCACAGCGCGTGATGAAGCGCGAAGTACTCCGGATCGGTCATGTCCTTGTCGACATCGCCGCGCAGGCGGTTGAGCTCCGCGATCACCACTTCGGCCTTGACTTTCATGCTGCTCGCTTCCTCTCAGTGGACGTGGTTCGGATCGGAGTGATCGTGGTCGTGGGAATCCGCAGGCGCAGGCTTCGTGGGATTCACCAGCCCATGCGAGTGGCCGTGCGCGTGGTCATGCGCATGCCCGTGGTCGTGCGACTGCGCCACCGACGACTCGATGCGCGCGATGGTGGCGGCAAGCGCAAGTCCCACGAGAAGCGCGGCGGAGAGCCCGACGCGATCGTGGCGGTGAAACTGCAGCTCAGGCAGCAGGTCGCTCGTGGCGATGCAGATGAAGGTGCCCGCGCTGAATGCGAGCGCGTACGGCAGGATCTCCGCGCCGTTCTCCGAGACGCCGAGCCAGAGCATCGCGGCACCGACCGGAACGACCAGCGCGAAGAGCGCGTTCACCGCGTGCGCGAAGCCTGCGGGCCGCCCCGCGGCACGCACGAGCGTGGTGATCGTCAGGCCATCGAACGGCTTGTGCAGCAGGATCACGAGGAAGGTCGAGAGCCCCGCGATCACGCCCGTCTCGCCGTGCGCGGCCGCAGCGAGCACCGCCGCCGAAAGCGCCACGCCCTCGAGGATGCTGTGGAGCGTGAGACCGATCGCGGCGCCCACCCAGCCGAGCTCGCTCACCTTCTTGGGCTTGCGCCCGTGCGCATGTCCGTGCGAGTGGCCATGCGTCTGGCCAGGCGTCTGACCATGCCCGTCGCACCCGTCGTCGCAGCAATCATGGTGCCCCGCATGCTCAGGCGACTCGTGCTGGTGGAAGTGAAAGAACCGCTCCAGCAGGAACATGGCCATGAAGCCGAGCACCACCGAGAGCACCACCCCGTCGAGCGAGGCGTGCAGGGCCCCGTGGCTCATCGCCGCGTCGCCGTTCGACTCGAGCGCGATGATGATCGCGTGCGGCAGGAGGTGCAGCACGCCCACGCCAAGCATGGTGCCGCCGACGAAACTCAGCGCGAACTGAAGCCGCCGATGGCTCAACTTGAGCGTGGCGGCCAGCGCTCCGCCCGCGAGCGACGCGAGGCCGACGGCCAGGCAGTAGATCGTGATCTGCCAGCCCGGCGACAGCCCCTCCGCCACGGCGGACGCGGACGCGACCGAGGAGGATGCAGCGGTCGCAGCGGCGGCCTCCGGAACATCCTGGACCAATGCGGCAAGCACGGTGTGGGAGATCAACATGGGGCGGGGAGGATAGCGGACGAAAGTGCGCTGTTTCCGGCGGTTCTGGGCGTTGGCATGAACTCGGAGCCGTGCTATACTCTCCACCCTCCCATGGGGTGGTAGCTCAATTGGGAGAGCGCCTCGGTCGCATCGAGGAGGTTGTGAGTTCGATCCTCATCCACTCCACTTGATCGAAACGGGCCCCAGTTCGGGGCCCGTTTCGTTTTTCCGCGTCGCGTGGGATCGCACGCGGCGGGAATGACACGGCGATTCAGGCGCATTTCGCGCTATTCTCGGCGGTCCGCGAGCACTCCGTGACCTTCCCTACCACTGCCCCAGCATCCCGCGACGTCTCCTGGGCCGATCCGTCGCTCAACCCCCACTTCGCGACCCCCGCCATGCGGCAGTACGCGAAGGCGAAGAAGGAGCACCCAGACTGCCTCCTCTTCTTCCGGATGGGCGACTTCTACGAGATGTTCGACCGCGACGCGGTGCTCGCGCACAAGCTGCTCGCGATCACGCTGACCGAGCGGACGAAGGGCCTGCCGATGGCGGGCGTGCCGTTCCACGCCGCCGAGGGGTACATCCGCAAGCTCGTCGCGATGGGGCACCGCGTCGCCGTCTGCGAGCAGATGCAGGACCCGAAGGACGCGAAGGGCGTGGTCGAGCGCGCGGTGACGCGCGTGCTCACGCCGGGAACGCTCGTCGACGAGACGCTGCTCGATGCGGGCGCGGCCAACCGCGTGGCGGCGGTCGCGATCGAGGGTGCCGAGGCGCACATCGCTTCGATCGAGGTCTCGACGGGCGCGTTCAGCGTGCTGTCATGCCCCATCGGGCTGCTCGGCGATGAACTGGCGCGCGTCGCGCCGAGCGAACTCGTCCACGCTGAGGAGCGCGACGGGAGCGTGCATCCCGAGATCACGCGTCTTGGCGCGCGAGGACTTGTGCTGACCGCGCGCGCAGGCTGGTACTTCCGCGCGAGCGATGCATTCGATGCGCTCACCGCGCAGTTCGGCGTGAAGAGCCTCGAGGGCTTCGGCTTCGCGAAGGCCGAACCCGCGATCGGCGCCGCGGGCGCGATCCTGCGCTACGCGCTCGAGACGCAGACGACGGCGGACGCGTCGGGGCGGATCCCGCATCTCTCGCCGCCGAAACGGCTCGCGCGCGGCGCGTATCTGTCGGTGGACGCGACCACGCTGCGCGCGCTCGAGATCGAGCGGACGCTGCGGACGGGCGCGATCGAGGGCAGCCTTCTCTCGATCTTCGACGCGGCGGCGACGCCGATGGGCCGGCGCCTCGTGCGCGACTGGCTGTGCTATCCGCTCGCGGAGAAGGGCGCGATCGATGCGCGGCTCGACCGCGTCGCGGCGCTTGCGGCCGACGAGCGGTTTGCCGACGCAGTCGCGGGCCAACTCGGCAACCTGCAGGATGTCGCGCGCATCGCGGGCCGCGCGGCCCTCGGACGCGCGACGCCGCGCGATTTCCTAGCGCTCGCGCGATCGCTTGCGGCGATCGAGCCGCTGTCGGTGACGCTTGCGCCGAGCGCTGCGTTCGCGGCCGATTGCGCGGACCTCACGCGCATCGCCCCGCTGCTCTCACCGCTGACGGCCAAGCTCGCACGCGCGATCAAGCCCGACGCGCCGACGCACCTCCGCGAAGGCGGCGTGTTCGCCGACGGATTCGACCTCGAGCTCGACGAGACGCGGCTCCTCCAGCGCGATTCGAGCGCGTGGCTCGCGAACTACCAGGAGTCGCTGGTCGCCTCGACGGGCATCGCGAGCCTCAAGGTCGGCTTCAACTCGGTGTTCGGCTACTACATCGAGCTTTCGGCCGCGAACAGCGCGAAGGCGCCCGCGGAGTTCACGCGCAAGCAGACGCTGCGCAACGCCGAGCGCTACATCACGCCCGAACTCAAGGTGTTCGAGGAAAAGGTCCTGCGCGCCGAGGCGAACGGGATCGCGCGCGAGAAGGAACTGTGGACGCAGCTGCTCGCCGAAGTCGCGACGCACATCGCCGAGATCGTCGCCTTCGGCGAGCGCGCCGCGGAGCTCGACGCGCTCTCGTGCCTCGCGTCGATCGCGCGACGGCAGCGCTGGACGCGGCCTGAGATCACGGAGAGTCGCGGCATCTCGATCGACGGCGGACGCCATCCCGTGCTCGACCGCACGCTTGCGTCAAGCTTCGTCCCGAACGACACGGCGCTCGGCGGCAGCGCGGGCTCGCCGACGCTTGCCCTCATCACGGGCCCGAACATGGCCGGCAAGAGCACCTACATCCGCCAGGTCGCGCTGATCGCGCTGCTCGCGCACGTCGGTTCGTTCGTGCCCGCCGCCAAGGCCGAGATCGGCGTGCTCGACGCGATCCTCACGCGCATCGGAAGCGCCGACGAGATCCACTCCGGACAGTCGACCTTCATGGTCGAGATGACGGAGACCGCAAACATCCTGCACCACGCGAGCGAGCGCAGCCTCGTGATCCTCGACGAGATCGGCCGCGGAACGAGCACGCTCGACGGGCTGAGCCTTGCGTGGGCAATCACCGAAACGCTCGCCGCGCGCGGCGCGTGCACGCTGTTCGCGACGCACTACCACGAGCTCACGCAGCTCGCCGACACGCTGCCTGCCGTGACGAACCTCCATGTCTCCGTCCGCGAGTGGAATGACGAGGTGGTGTTCCTGCACAGGATCGTGCCGGGCCGCACGGACCGGAGCTACGGCATCCATGTGGCGCGCCTCGCGGGGCTGCCACGCGAGACCGTCGCGCGGGCGCGGGAAGTCCTCGACCTGCTCGGCAAGGTCGAGGTGGCCGACGCGCTCGCGGGACGCGCGAAGGAAGTCGCAGCGGCGTCCGCACCGCGAAGGCCGCAGGCGGCGCCTCAGATGTCGCTGTTCACGGAGTACCTGGAGCACCCGGCGGTTGCGGAACTCCGCAAGGTGGACATGAACGCGCTGACGCCCCTGGCAGCGTTCGACCTCCTCCGCAAACTCGCCGACTCCACCCGCTAAATCGGTGCACGGCACGTGCCGTGCCGTGCCCAGCATGTCACTCGCCGTGCTTGTGCCGCAGCCGCGGGCTCAGCCGCAGCATCCACTGCACGCGCTCGAACTCGTCGAGCCACTCCTGAAGCACAGCGGCGGTCTCATCGACGGGAATCTCCGCCCACGGCAACTCGCACGCCGCGCCAAGCTGGCGGCGCGCAAGGCCGCGGTATCGCGACAGCGTGCGGTCACCCGCGATCGCGCATGTCTCGAAGTCCTCGGCTGCGAACACCACCACCGGCACCCGCCCGCCGCCGCAGATCCTGAGTCGTGACGAGAGCTCCGCCTCGGCGTCGCGATCGACCCAGCGAAGGTCGATCCGCGGGTTCGCCTCCGCGATCCGCGCCAGGAGCGGCCCCTGCTGCACGCAGTCGCCGCACCAGATGCCGCTGACGACCAGCACCTTCATCTCACGCACGAAGCTCGCGACCTCGGCGCGCTGCTGCCCGCTCAGCGCGATCTGGCCGTACACGGTCCGCCAGCCGCCCGCGCGGGCGGGATCGGTCGCGAGATAGCGGTCGAAGGGCAGCGCACGGGCAAAGGTGGACTCAAGGATGGCGCGTTCGAGCATGGAGGTCTTCCGATGGGGTGGAGCCCGAGCGTACACTCGTTCTCGATGCGCGTCGCCCGGAACGGCCTCCTTGCACTCGCACTCCTCGGTGGGAGTGGAGTGGCAGCGCGCGCGCAGGATGCGGCCGTCACCACCGATCCACCGGTGAGCTCCCCCGCCGCGCCCGCGATCGAACTGGCAAACGCCTCGCCGGCCGAGTCCGAGGCGCTGAACCGCCTTGCCACCGCACGCGCCTGGCCCTCGCGGGCACTCGCCGCGATGCGACTCGAGCGCTTCGACTGCGAGACCAGCAGCACCAGACTGCGCGCACTCGCGACAGACCCATCGTGGCGCGTGCGCGCCTATGCGTTCGCCTGCCTCGCGCGTCGCGGCACCGTGCTGCCGCCCGAAGTGCTGGCGGCCGAGACCGATCCGCGCGTCCTCCGCACCATCCTGCGCGCGCGCTACCCGCTTGCACAGGCGACCGTCGACGCGCGCATCCGCCGCTGCGAGGAGTCCGCCAATCTGATCGAGGCGATGGTCGCACTCGAGTGCCTCACGGCGCTCAGCGAGGCAGCGGCGCCTGCGTCCGATGCGGACCGATCCGCGTCGCCCGCAGCGAAGGCCCTCCGCGAGCGCATGGACGACCTCCTGTCGCGCATCATCCTGCGCATGGATCGGCCGCAGGGCGGCGTGCTCTCGCCGCGGCTCGCCGCGATCACCTCAGGCGACGACTCGGGCCGAAACTACCGCTGGCGCGAGTGGTATCGCAAGAGCAAGTCGCGCCCAGGGTACGACGCTGCGACGCTCGTCCCCGCAACTCCGGCGGGCGCGCGCCAGGTCGGGCGCAACAAGGTCGCCGATCTCGACCCCGAGCGGTTCGTTGCGTTCGAGGGCTACCTCGCGAGCGTGGCGGACCGCCCGATGGACCTCGCGATCCTGATCGACTGCACCGCGAGCATGTCGCGCGAGCTTGCCGACGCGCAGGGCGGCATCGACGACCTCGTGGACTTCCTCGGCAGCGTGACGCGGGGCGTGCGCATCGGCATCGTGGGATACCGCGACCAATCCGATGACTGGGAGACCCGCGGATGGGACTTCACGCAGAGCCTCGACGAGGCCCGCGCCCGGCTCTGGTCGCTCGCCGCGGAAGGCGGCGGCGATACGCCAGAAAGCGTGCACGCCGCGCTCAAGCTGGCGCTCACGCGATTCTCGTGGCTGCCCGATGCTGCAGCCAACACGCCGCAGCCGATCCGCGCAGCCGTCCTGGTGGGCGATGCGCCGCCGCATCCGGGCGAAGGCACCCTCTGCATCGAACTCGCTCGCCGTGCCGCCGCTCGCGGGCTCCGCCTCTACGGCATCGTGGCACGCGACAGCGAGACGAACCTGAAGCCGGAGGATGAAGGCGAACGCGCGCCAGCTTCGTCGCCTACACCGCCCACCGAGCCCACGCGCCCCCGCGACCCCGCGCAGGTCGAACCGCCGAAGCCGCCGCCGCCCGCAATGAAGCGGAGGCAGAGCTACACGCTCTTTCCCGAGATCGCCGAAGCCGGTGGCGGTCGCGCCGAGATCCTCAAGGACAAGGACTCGCTCGTCGCCGAGATCGCCGAACTCACCATCGCGGACAAGTACCGCGAGGAGTTCTCCGATTTCTTCGCGGCGTTCCGCCTGCTCTGCCGCTAGCGGCGCCACTCGGTGGGCATGGCCTCGCCCTTGACCATCGCGTACGCACGCTCGAGAAGCTGCCGCACGCCCTCGCCCGTGGCGCCCGAGATCACGACCGGCGGCTCGTCCTTGCCGAGCCCGATCTCCGTCGCAAGCCGACGGATGCGCTTCGCACGCTCTTCCTCGGGAACAAGGTCCACCTTCGAGAAGACGACGAGCTCGGGCTTCTCGGCGAGCACCGGCGAGAACGCATGGAGCTCGGCGCGGATGGTGCGGTAGTTGTCGGCAGGCTTCGATCCGTCGAGCGGCGCGAGATCGACGAGGTGCACGATCGCCTTGGTGCGCTCGATGTGCCGCAGGAAGTCGTGGCCGAGCCCTGCACCATCGCTCGCGCCCTCGATCAGCCCCGGGATGTCGGCGAGCACGAGCCGGCGGTCTCCCGCGAGCTCGGCGATCCCCAGCTGCGGCTTGCGCGTGGTGAACGGATACGCGCCCACCTTGGCCGTGGCGCGGCTCGTCGCGTTCAGCAGCGTCGACTTGCCGGCGTTGGGCAGCCCGACGAAGCCGATGTCGGCGATGAGCTTGAGCTCGAGGTGCAGCGACCGCTCGATCGCCTCGCCGCCCGGTGTGCACTCGGTCGGCGACTGGTGCGTCGAGGTCTTGAAGCGGTCGTTGCCGAGCCCACCGCGGCCGCCCTCTGCAACGAGCACGGTCTGCCCGTCCTCGGTGATGTCCGCCACCAACTCACCCGACTCCAGCTCGCGCACGACGGTGCCAAGCGGCACCTTGACGTAGAGATCCTCGCCGTCGCGGCCGTGGCACTTCTTGTTGGCGCCATTCTCACCGGGCTTCGCGAAGCGATGCGGCCGATGCTGGTACTCGAGCAGCGTGTCGAGATGGAGGTCGCCGACCAGAAAGACATGGCCGCCGCGACCGCCGTCGCCACCGTCGGGCCCGCCCTTCATGATCGACTTCTCGCGACGGAACGACGCCACGCCGTTGCCGCCTTGGCCACTGCGGACATGGATGATTGCTTCGTCGACGAGCATGGTCGTGCGCTGGAACGGGAAAGAAAGCCGCACGCTTGCGCGTGCGGCGGAATCTCAATCGAAGTTCTGACGGCTCAGCGGGACGAACCGACCGCGTCGTACGCGGGGATCGCAGCGTCCGCCGGGATGATGTCCACGTGGCTGCCGCGGAAACGCACGGTTCCAGCCGACAGCGCCATCAGCGTGTCGTCCTTGCCGCGGTGCACGAGGTAGCCGGGCTTCCAACGGGTGCCGCACTGGCGCACGATGATCGCGCCGGCCTTGGCGAGTTCGCCGCCGTAAAGCTTGATGCCACGGAACTGCGGGTTCGAATCGCGTCCGTTCTTGGTTGAGCCCTGACCCTTCTTGTGTGCCACGACAGAATCTCCAAAAGGTGCTGAGTCGGGAGAAGATACCGAACACTCAGCGGAAAATCCACCGCTGACCAACGATCGGATACGTCATTGATCCCCTCGGCTTCGGATCGCCCGGGACCAGATAACTCAGTTCGATGGCGCGCCGAAGCACCACTGGCTCGCCCGTCTTGGGATGGGCTTCCTTCTTGGTCTCGCGCGACAGCCCATGCACCATCACGGTCAGTTCCGTCGGATCGAGCTTGTCGGCCCGGAACACCACGAGGCCCGACTTCGCGTTCTCCTTGCCGGGGAGCACCTCGCCAAGGATCTCGAAGTGATCCTCGAGCAGGTCGTTGGCAAGATGCTTCTTGAGCTTGGCGATCACGCCGCTCGCAACGCCTTCGCCCTGACCGAGAATCACGCCGTCGTCGGTGACGAGATCAATGCGCGGCGAGAACCGGACCTCCGCACCCGTCTTGTTCACGACGTCGTACGTCATGTACCAGTAGTGCTTGCCGCTGTCGGGGTCCTTGAAGAGCCGCAGTTCAGACGGCGTGAACACCAGCTCCTTCTTGGGGTTCGTGAGCGCCACGGTCTCGGATTGGGCGACCGCAGTCGTGCCTGTCACGCAGACGCCAGCAAGACCGACGGCCAATGCGAGCGCCGAGAAGGCGGACGTGAAACGATGAGCGCGGAATGAACGCATGAGATCTCTCCAATCCCACGATTCGGCGGGCTGGCCGAACGGGGTGCGCCATTGTAGCCAAAACCGCCCCCGTCGCCCTCTCGCAGGCATGATTGCCCATCTCACGAGCCTCTCCAAGGGGCGACCTGGGTCGGGAGGCACCGAGCGTGGTCCGTGGCGCCGTCGTTGAGATGGCTGGCGAGATGGTCCGCACGATGCTCCTCGGATAGTCTTCGTGCCGCGATCCCAGATGGGTGGGAGTCCGGGCCTGCGATGCGCGCCCCGGTGAACCGACCACGCCCGAGAGCGACCGCGCGGTACCGCATGACCAACGTCTCCCCCCAGCGCCAGATCGTGCAGGTCACCGCAGATAGGGTGGAGGAAGCACTGTCGGCCCTGCTCGCGGCCGGCCCCGCTGCCGCGAACCGCTTCGCCCGGCAGGCCGAGTCGGCCCGGATCCCTCTTGATCGATTCTGGTGCCTGGCGGATGAATTCGGCCGGTACCGGGCGGCGGTCCTTGTGGTCCCGAGCCTCGGGCGGACCGCCATGCTCCTCGCGTCCCATGCGCATGGAGCCGACGAGGCGCGGCAGCTCGGACCGCTGATCGCCGCGGCCGCCGAGGGCTGCTCGGACTGCTGCGACATCGCGCAGGCGCTGATCGAGCCAAGCAGAGGACATGACCTCGCCGCCTTCGAGGCGGGTGGACTCCGGCAGCTGGCCGTGCTCGAGTACCTCGAGCGCCATCTTCCGCGCGCGGGCACCCTCGAGGCGCTGCCCGTCCCTTCGGGCTGGACGATCGATGCCGCCGCAGCGCCCGATGTGCTGTCGGGCGCCGACCCGCACGCGCTGGGCGCGACCTGCCGCGCCGAGATCATCGCCGTGCTCGAGGCGAGCTATCGCGAGACGCGCGACTGCCCTGGCCTCGCCGGGCTCCGGCGGACGAGCGACGTGCTGGACGGTCACTTCGGCACGGGCAGCCGCGCGCGATTCTGGTTGCTCGCGCGGCGAGGCGGCGCAGCAGAAGGCGTGTGCCTCATCAACACCTCTCCCGACGGAAACAGCGCCGAGCTCGTGTATCTCGGCCTCGCGCCCTCGGCGCGCGGACACGGCATCGGCCGCGCGCTGCTCTCGGCCGGCATGCGCGCATGCTCGCTGGCGCGCATCGGCAGCATCTCGCTCGCGGTCGATGCGGCGAACGAACCTGCGAAATCGCTGTACGCATCGCTTGGTTTCCGCAGAACGACGACGCGCGCCGCGCTCATCCGCCCGCTGCACGCGTCGCCGTGCTGAGCGGTCGCCGGCACCGCTCACGAGCGCGGGCGGACCGTGGCGACCAACGTGCCGAGGAACTTGTCAAGGCGGTTTCGACGCGAGCAGCACTAAAAAGTTTTCGCAAGTCGGTACCGCCTCGCGGTGTCTTCCGCGACTTATCCACAGACTTCCCGCGCGAGCGTGTGCACGGTGCAAAAGAACGCGCAATCCGCTTGTTTTGCAGCGCTTCCGTGCAAAAGCGACCGCTTCCGCCCGCTTGGTTGCTTGCACGACTCGGACCTCGCGCTACAGTGCGACGAGCCCGCAGGGACGCGGGTCCTCGCGGCGGATTCTCGCGGGGCCGAACGAGCGGTGTCCGCTGCGGCCGAGGGAGAGCGCTTCGCGCCAGTCCCCCTTGTCCGCACCGTGACGGATCGCCCGCGTCGGTGGAGGCTCACCCATTTCCTTGCATCTCACGCCTGAACTGGTGCGTGGCGCCCGAATCGGGCAACGGCTGGAGATCCGTTGTCGGCTTGGATGCTGTCCGCACGCCCGAACCGAGGTTCGGAGTCCCAGGCGCTCCGACCGAGTCGTCCCACAGAGTTCTCCCATGTCAGCGGGTCCAGTTCCAGCGAATCCAGCCCCATCGCTCCCCGCCCGCGCGCCGCGGCCCGGCCGCGCCGAGAAGCCCGACGAGCGGACCGAGCGCTTCCGCGCGCGCCTCTCTGAGCGGATCGGCTCGCACCGCTTCGGGCTCTGGTTCGAGCACGGCACCGCCATCGCGGTGGACCGGTCCTCGATCACCGTGACGGCGGCCAACGCCTATGTGCGCGACTGGATCCTGCGGAACTTCCGCGAGCCGCTCGAACAGATCGCAGGCGAGGTCGTCGGACCGGAGTGCAGCGTCGATGTCGCCATCGCGGCGGGCACAGACCCCGTGCTGCGCGACGCGGGCTCACGGACGGAGCACCCCGCCGCGCGCGGCGCCGACGCAGAGGTCGCAACGCTCCGGGTGGCCGCCGACGACCCGCGCCGCCGCGCGCCCGCCGCACGGCAGGCCACGCTTCGGCGGCTCGATGACTTCGTGGTCGGCGAGGCGAACCGCCTCGCGTACGCGGCGAGCAGGCAGCTCGGCGAGGGCTCGGCCGAGGCGCCCTCGATCCTCTTCCTCCACGGCGAGTGCGGCGTCGGCAAGACGCACCTCCTGCAGGGTCTCTGCAGGCGCCGCTCCGAGCGGGCGCCTCGGCAGGTCGTCAAGTACCTCACCGCCGAGCAGTTCACCAACGAGTACATCGCGGCTGTCCGCGACGGCTCGCTCGACGCCTTCCGCAAGCGCTTGCGCCGCGTGGACCTGCTTGCGATCGACGACGTCCACTTCTTTGCCAACAAGACGGCCACCCAGGCCGAGTTCCTGCACACGGTCGACGCGATCGACCTCTCGGGCGCCCGGGTGGCGATCGTCTCCGACGAACACCCCCGCCACATCCGCCGGTTCAGCCAGTCGCTGGTGAGCCGCTTCCTCTCGGGAATGGTGGTCAAGGTCGACCGCCCCGACCGTGGAACGCGCCTCGAGCTCGTGCGGCGACTGGCGCGCGAGCGCGGGCTCGACCTCACGACCGCCGCCGAGGACTCGGTGGCCGGGCGCTGCACAGGCTCCATCCGAGAGATCGAGGGTGCGATCACCCGCCTCGGCGCGCTCGTCGAACTCGACGGCATGCGCGGCCAGATCGGTCCCGGCACCGTCGACCGGCTGCTCGGCGAGGAACTCGGGCCGACGGGCGGGACCATCCCGATCCGCCTCGGTCACATCGTCGAGGCCGTGTGCGACCGCATGCGCGTGTCGCGCGAGGACCTCCTCGGCAACGGCCGCCATCCGCGGACCGTCGCGGCGCGCGGGCTCGTCGCCCACCTGTCGCGCGAGCTCACGACCCACAGCTACCCCGAGATCGCGCGTGCGCTCGGCCGCGACACGCACTCGGCCGTGCACACCGCCGCCAAGCGGATCAAGTCCTTGATCGACGACGACCAGCGTCTTGGCGCGGACGGCGAGCCCGTGCGCGAGCTCGTCGACCAGCTTCGCCACGACATCGTGCGGGCGAGCCGCAACCGTCCGCTCTGATCCGATCGCACGCGAAAGCGCACGCACGAACGGGAACTCCCGCACCTGCGCTTTGGCTACACTCGCCCGCATGCAACGGGCCGTCCCTCCACTGCTGATCGCGGGCATTCTGCTGGCCTCGTCGCCTCGGTTCACGGGATCCGCGTGGGCATCTGCGCCGCAAGACGCACCGCAGGGAAGCGCCGCGCAGTCCTACGACACCGTCGATCGATTCCAGACGGCGCTCCGCGCGCTGCGCGAAGGCGTGCTCGCCGGCAACGAAGGCGTGCAGCACGCTGCGCTGGTCGCGCTCCGCCAGCTGCGTGATCCCGCGCTCAGCGCGCTCTTCGAGCGCCTCGCCGACGGCGACGACTGGTCCGCGCGCGTCGACAGCGTGCTCGGGCTCGCGGAGCTCTCGCCTGGGGGCCGCATCGACATCGATCGCATCGAACGGCTGCCGGGCGAGCGCGACCGCGAGGCCGCGATCAACGCCACGCTCTCGCTGCGGCTGGCCGACCGCGAGCAGATCGAGGCGATGCTCGCGTGGAGCGACCTGCCGTCGTCGCAGCGCGCGCTGCTCGCCGCCGAGCTGCGGCGTCTCGGTGGCACCCCCGAGACCGCGATGGTCGTTCGGCTGGCGAACTCGAAGACACCCGAGATCGCAGGCCTCGCCACCTGCATCCTGCTCGACATGAAGGCACGCGAGGCAGCACCGCTTGCCGGCAAGGTGCGCGACCAGATCGCGGCGCTCCCGCCCGCCACGCGCTCCGCCGCGATCGCGCAGGTGGCCGACGCCTGCGCCGCCAATCGCCTCGCGGGTGCCGGTCCGTTCCTCGCATCGCTCCTCGCGCTTCCCGATCTCGCCGAGGAGGCGCGCATGCGCGCGCTGGGAAACCTGCTCATCTTCGCGCCGGCCGACGGCTACCAGCCGCTTCAAGCGGCGCTGGCCGCCGACAGCTCGCAGAGCTCGCTCTTCCGCTACGCATCGATCCTGCTCGCGAGCGGTGCGCCGGCGCCGGCAGAGGTGTGGGCGCGATTCCGCAACGGCGACTCGATGCTCGAGGCGATCGCCGACGCGGGAACGGCGATCGGCGCTGGCTCTCGTGCCGCTGCGTACCGCGCGCTCATCGGGCTCGAGCGCCGCGTGATCCTCCGCGCCGCGATCGACGGCGCCAACCGAATCGGCGAGGACGCGGAGCGTGACCTCGGCCAGGCCTGCCTCGAGTTCGTGCTGCGGCCGGGTCCGACGCCGCCACAGATGTCGGAGACGCTGCTCGCGGCGCTCTTCCGCCTCGCTGAGCTCGAGCCCGGGCAGTTCCGCGCAGCGCTTGCGACTCCCGACCTCGACTCCCCGACCAAGGACGCGCTCCTCATGGCCCTCCTCCACGGTGGCTCGACCGCGGCCGCCGAGGTCGCGGTCACTGCGCGCGGCGGCGCCTCGCGCCTTGGCGAAGGTCAGATCGCGGTGCTCACGGCGCGACACGCGGGCGAGCTCGCGCCCAAGGAACGCGACGCGCTTCTCGGCGAACTTCTGCTTGTGGCAGGCGGCGCGGTCAACGTGTCGCTGCCGGTGCGAATCCAGGCTGCCTGGCTTTGGATGAAGCTCGCGGGGAAGTCCGATGACGCCCTCGCGGCACTCGTGCCGGCCGACAGCGCCGGCAACGCGGCCAAGGATCTGAGCAGGGACTCGGATCCGAGCAAGGACTCGCCGAAGGACCCGACGCAATGAGCGAACCCATCTGGCTCGGCCCCCGCCCGCCATCCCGGACCGAATGGCGCGAGATGCAGGAGACCTTCGGCAGCTCGCCGAGCGGATACCACCTGCTCGAGGAACGCGTCGAGGCCCGCGTCGCCGGCATCGTCGAGCGTCCATTCGGCGTCAGCTTCGGCTCGACCGGCGATGCGATCGAGGCCGCGCTCGACGCGCTGGGCGTGACCATCGGCACCGAGGTCGTCGTTCCCGCGCTGGCTCCCGCGGCGCTCGGGGTTGCGATCGCCCGCAGCGGCGCGCGCATCCGCTACGCCGACGTCGACGCGAAGTCGCTCACGCTGCGCGCCCCTGCTGCATCGTCGCATGTCGGCTCCGCCACGCGCGTGATCGTGGGTGTCGCGGCGCACGGACAGCCTGCAGGGCTCGACGAACTCGCCGCACTCGCGGCGCGCAACGAACTGCCGCTCCTCGAGATCGTGACGGGCGGACTCGGCGGGCGCATCGGTCGCGACCCGGTCGGACGTTTCGGACGCATCTCCGTCATCGGACTCGGAACGCACGAGTCGCCCATTGGTTCGGGCGGCGCCATCTGCGTGACCAACGACGACACCCTCGCCAACGCGCTGCGGCTCATCCGCAACCTCGGCCGCTCCGAGCCGAAGAGCGACTGGGAGCGCATCGGCGGCGTGCGCCCGCTCGAGCGCCTCGGACTCGACGCGCGCATGAACCCCATGCAGGCCGCCCTCGCCGACGTGCGCCTGCGCCGCTTCGACGAAACCTGCGAGCGGCTCGAGCAGGTGTTCCACGCCTACCTGCGCCGATTGGCCATGCATCCCGACCTCGTGCTGCCCGCGCCCTGCGCCGACGGCACGGTGTGCTGGTCGCACTTCGCCGTGCGCCTCTCCGAGCGCTTCGGCCGCGATGACCGCGACTCGATCCTGCAAGGTCTCCTGCGCCATGACATCGCCGCGACAAGCGTGCTCTATGTGCTGCCGCTCGAGCCGGCATTCGCGCACACGGCGACCAACGCAGACTGCCGCATCGCGCAGCGCGCGGCCGACCGGCTGATCGCGCTGCCGTTCTCGACGTCGCTGACCGAGCGGGACATCGACCTCATCTGCCAGACGCTGCAGGTGATGGTGGAGAGGCAGACGATTCTTCGTTAGAGCGCTCGCAGCTTGCGGCTGCTCGCTTTGGCAGGATCCACGGGGTGCGTTCGAGCGATCGCAGCTTGCGGCTGCTCGCTTTGGCAGGGTCCACGGCGTGCGTTCGAGCGCTCGCAGCTTGCGGCTGCTCGCTTTGGCGCGATTCACGTCGTGCAACGAAGAGGGATTACTCCCACTCGATCGTGGCCGGCGGCTTCGACGAGATGTCGTAGACCACGCGGTTCACGCCCTTGACCTCGTTGATGATGCGGTTCGAGATCAGCGCCAGCACGTCGTACGGAATGCGCGACCAGTCGGCGGTCATGAAGTCCTGCGTGTCGACGGCGCGGATCGCGACCGTCGAGTCGTACGTGCGGCCGTCGCCCATGACGCCGACGCTCTTCACGGGCAGCAGCACGGCAAAGACCTGGCTCGTCGAGCGGTAGAGGTTCGCGGCCACGATCTCCTCGAGCAGGATGCGGTCGCACTCGCGCAGGACGTCGAGCTTCTCCTTCGTGATGTCGCCGATCACACGCACCGCGAGGCCAGGGCCCGGGAACGGGTGGCGCCACACGATCTGCTGCGGGAGCCCGAGCACCTCGCCAAGCGCGCGCACCTCGTCCTTGAAGAGGAGCCGCATCGGCTCGACGAGCTCGAAGCCAAGCTGCTCGGGCAGGCCTCCGACATTGTGGTGGAGCTTGATGTTCGCGCTCGTCCCCGAGTGGCCGTGGCCCGACTCGATGACGTCCGGGTAGAGCGTCCCCTGCGCGAGGAACCTGGCGTCGCCGTCGATCGACTTCGCGGACTCCTTGAAGACGTCGATGAAGCGGTGACCGATGCGGCGGCGCTTTTCCTGCGGCTCGGTGATGCCCGCGAGGTCGCCGAGGAACTCCTTACTCGCGTCGACCACGCGCAGGTCGACGTCGAAGTGATCGCGGAAGGTCGTCTCGACAAGGTCGCGCTCGTTCTTCCGCAGGAGGCCGTTGTCGACGAAGATGCAGACGAGCTGCTTGCCGATCGCCTTCGCGAGCAGCGCAGCGACCACCGAGCTGTCGACGCCGCCCGAAAGCCCGCAGATCACCTTCGAGCCGCCGACGCGCTTCCGGATGCGCGCGCACTCCTGCTCGACGAAGTCCGCCATCTTCCACGAGCCCGCGCAGCCGCAGGCCTTGAACAGGAAGTTCGCCAGCATGTCGCCGCCCTGCGGCGTGTGCGTGACCTCGGGGTGGAACTGCACGCCGTAGAAGTTGCGCGCGCGGTCGCGCACGGCCGCGAACGGGCAGGTTCCGGTGCTCGCGATGACCTCGAAGCCCTGCGGCACCTTCGTCACCTGGTCGCCATGGCTCATCCACACCGTCGCGTGCGCGTCGACGCCGGCGAAGAGGTCGCCGTGCTCGCGGACGTCGATCTTGGCGCGGCCGAACTCGCGGTGGTTCGCACTCTCGACCTTGCCGCCGAGCAGATGGCTCATGAGCTGCATGCCGTAGCAGATGCCGAGGACAGGCAGACCGAGCGTGAAGATCGCGGGGTCGCAGGTAGGTGCACCCTTCTCGAAGACGCTCGCGGGGCCGCCAGAGAAGATGATCCCCTTCGGCGCGATCCGCTTGACCTCGTCGGCGGTGATGCGCGGGCTCACGAGCAGGCTGAACACGCCCGCCTCGCGCACGCGGCGTGCGATCAGCTGGGCAGTCTGGCTGCCGAAGTCAAGGATGAGGACCGTTTCGGTTCCGGGCGGTGGGAGCTCGATCATGGGAAAGGTGCGGAATGTAGCACCCCCGCCCGACGCACGCCCTCCCCGCCCTGCTCAGCCGGCTTCACCCAAGGAGCTACCGCGGAAGGCACCAGCGCCCAGCGCAGGATCCTGGGTCGGAAGGACCCGCGGAATGGGTGATCCTCGCCCGTGCAGCCCAGGCTCGCCCGACTCGGCCGACTCCGTCCGCAGCGCCTCGCGCAGGCGGCGGCTGGCCGCGTCGGTCGTGAGCGGACCGTGGGTCGCGATGTGCGCCGCCTCGCGATCGGCCGCCGCGTCCACCTCATGCGGGTCGTCGCTCGGAAGGAGCGACGCCGCGAGCGCCACGTCCTCGACCCAGCGCCAGGCGAGGATGCACGCACCGATCGCAAGTCCGATGCGCGCGGCGAGGTACCAGGCGGTGTGTCCGCCGTCATCGAGCATGGCGCGCGCCTCGGTTCGCGAGAGCGTGAGCGCGGCAAAGACCGCAAGCGCCAGGAATGTCGCGCCCGCGCGGTCCGACCGGCTGCGGACCACGACCATGAGCGAGCCGAGCGCCACCGCGGCCAGTGCAGCCACCGAGAGCATCGAAGGCACCGAGAGGAAGTCGGCCGCTGCGCGCGCGAGGTCGCCCACGGTTCCGATCACGGCAGCACCCGCGGTGAGGTCCTCGCCTCCGCCAGGCGTCACGCCGTGCGAGGCAATGACGCACGATGTCTGCACGCCCCGCGCAAGGAGGCCCGCGCAGAGCACGGCTGTTGCGAGCGCGATCACGCGCGAGACACCCCTGGAAAGTCCACGCAATCGTGTCATGTCACTCCTCGTCGGCAATCGGCGGGCGGATGGTTGCCGCGGGCAGCTCGATTTCACGCTGCAGCGCGGCGGCATGTCCACTCGTTCCATCTGTGCGCTGTCTGCGCGCGCTCGAAGCGCCCTACGCACCCAGGGCAAGGCGCGCTGCCGCGGCGCTCGGCAGCACGGCGGCGTCGCTGCGCAGCTGTGCCCGCGCGAGGTCGTAGGTCACACGGCGGAACTCGACCGTGAACTCCTCGAGGTCGAGGATGGCGTAGCTCGCGCGGTTGTCGCCGTCACGCGGCTGACCGACCGAGCCCGGATTCACGATGGCGCGGCCGAATCGAGGCAGCTCGAAGGTGGCGGAACCGACGAACGCGCCGCGATTCTCCTGGTTCGGACCGAGCATCCGCCTCGCGATCGGCGAGACGTCGATGTCGTCCGCAGCGACCTCGCCGTCCTGATCGGCAATGGTCGCGAAGCACGCCGGCACGTGCGTGTGACCAACCAAGGCGACGGAATGGTGCACCCAGCGGAACGCGGTGGCTGCATCCGTGCGGTTTCGCAGGTAGTTCATGCCGTGCTCGCTCGGTTCCGGCGAATCGTGCACGCCGAAGACCTCACCCCCCACCGTGAAGGTCGAGGGAAGCCCCGCCAGATACGCGAGGTCCGCGCTCCCGAGCTGCGCGCGGGCATGCTCGATTCCGGCTCGCGCCAGCGGGCTCCACTGGACGGGCAAGGCCGGCTCGAGCACGCCCCGCTCGTGGTTGCCGGCGACAACCGTCCGGCAGAGCTGCCGCGCGGCATCGAGACACTCCTTCGGATCGGGACCATATCCCACGATGTCGCCGAGGCACACGACCATGTCGATGCTGCGGCGGCGCATGTCGGCAATCACGCGATCGAAGGCGACGATGTTGCCGTGGATATCGGAGATGATCGCGAGTCGGGCCATGAATCGTTCTAGTGGGCTTGCGTTGGACGGGCGGTTCGGGACGACAGACGGATCAGACAGTTAGCACACACACCCGCGCACGGGGATGTTTCCTCATCCCACGCTTCACTCGCCGCGAACGATCGCCGCGTTCGGTGAGCAATGGGAGAAGATCAGCCTCGATTTCAAGCAAGGCTCTTCCAAGGACGTCGGTCGCAGGTTGGCGCAATCAGCTGGCGCGATGCACCTCTCAGCCCGTCGAAACCGAACAGATCGCACAGATGTGCACGCGTGAAGGCACGCCGAGCTCCGTTTCATTCACTCATGACTTCGTCGATCTCGCGGCAAATGCACCATCAGGTAAACGCCCGATACGCCCGCCGACCTCGAGTTCGAGCGTCGCGCAGGCGATGCGCGGAACGGTCCAACCGAGGCTCTGCTCGAGTTCGTCGAGCCCTGCGCGCCCAGCCGCAACGATCGCCGCCAGCACCTCTGCCGCGTCAGGTGAGCACGGACGCACGCAGGACGGAGGAGACGGCGGAGAGGCAGCCGCTGGACCCGCGTGTCGCGGCGACACCGCCGACCGCACCGCAGGCTGCATCCTTCGGATCGCGCGCACAGGTGTCGGCTGGCGCGCGACGAGCTCGACCGCACCCACCGCCACGCTTCGCGCGCTTTCGAGGAGCTCGACCACATCATCGGCCCCGGCGACAAGCTGCGCCCAGCCCTCTCGAATGGCGCGATGACATCCCGCACTCAGCGGACTGTCCACGGAACCAGGCATGCATCCAGCCTCGCGCGAGAGGTCATCTACCGCGATGCGCGCGGTCAGCAGTGCGCCCGAGCGCGAAGCGGCCTCGACCACCACCGTGACAAGCGCAAGCGCCGCAATCAGCCTGTTCCGCCGCGGGAAGAGGTCCGGCCTGACCGCGATCGAAGGCGGCTGCTCCGAAATCGTGCAACCGCCCGACGCGACGATGAGCTCGTATAGCGGCTGATGCTCCTCGGGGTACGGATGCGACGCTCCCGTCGCAAGTACGGCGATCGTGCGCCCCCCCGCCCGAAGCGCGCCACGATGCGCCTCGACGTCGATCCCTCGCGCGCCGCCCGAAACCACCGTGATGCCCCGCGACGCGAGGTCGGCAGCCAATCGTCCCGCCTGGACTCGTCCATACGCCGTCGCGCGCCGCGAGCCGACGATCGCCACCGCAGGCTCAGGCTCGGCGTCGAGCGAGCCCTTCACGAACATCACCGCAGGCGGGTCGTGCGTCGCAGCGAGCAGCGCCGGAAACGACGGATCCCCCTCGAACACCGCCCGCAGGCCCTGGGAACGCAGCACCTCAAGCTCACCCGCCACCTTCCGGCCGACGGCATCCGACCGCGCACACGCACGCAGCCGCGCCGCCACCTCGGGCGTGGCGCCGAGCGCCTCACCGATCGACTCCGTCGCCGCATGCAACGCCCGCTCGGCGCCGCCAAGCCGCTGCACAAGCTGCCGCAACCGCGCTTGGCCGATGCCCTCGACATGCAACCATCGCAGCGAAGCGGCCAACTCCTCGGCCACCGCATCGGACTCTCCGTCCTCTCCCTGGGTTTCCGCATTGATCATGCGGCGGACAGTACCCCGCGGCGACGGCTACCCCTTCATCCTTGCTTTTCTTTCCACGAGGAAAATCGAGACGCACAATCAACGCGCGCGGGTGTCGATCCAACGGTCATCGGCGAGCCCTGAGAACAGGCTCAGTGGCTCAGCCCCGACATCGCGAGCGGGCTCCGACACCGGCCGTGCGAAGGTCTCGATCTCGACGATCGGCGGCTCTGAGGCCGACTCCATGCCGGCGTCGACCTCCGGCACCTCGCTCATCACTTCGGTCTCGGCACGGGCGACTTCCTCGCCGTCGTCGTCATCCTCGACGTCATCCTCGACGTCGAGCTCGACGTCGAACTCATCGAGCGCTTCCGCCGTGACGCGGTCGTCTTCGCAGGAGGACTCGTCGTCATCGGACTCGATCGCACCGGCATCGACTGACTCGGACAGACCAGCGTTCAAGTCGTCGGCAGCCGTCCGATCAGGGACTGCGTCGGTGGGGTGATCGACGAGCTCAACTTCGAGCTCAACTTCGAGTTGATCCTCGAGTTGATCCTCGAGCTGCTCTCCGTGCTGCGCTTCGATCTCGTCGACGACATCGACCATCGCAGGGGCGTGGCTCGCCTCTGCTTCGGGCTGCTCCACCTCGAGGACCGCGGCGGGTGGGATCGAATCGCCACCCGACACCAGCGGTTCAGAGGTCCGTTCGGCGGACATTCCCGCGGACACTTGGTCGGGAGCCTGATCGCAGGGTTCACTGACCGTCTCCACGCCGTACTGGAGCTCGTGGACGTCGACCGCTGCGAACATGGGAACCGTGCCGACCGCGCTGTCGAGCGTCTCAGCCGCGTGGGGAACAACGATCTCGGTCGTCCCGGTCGCCACGTCGGGCTGTGCCGGAGGCGCGGGGGCCGCGCTGAGTTTGCTCGAATCCGTGGCCGAGGTCTCGACCGTCGTCGACGCTGTGGGCGGTTCCGCGACCAAGTCGCAAGCCACCGCAGCGCCCGCCACGGCTGGAGCGGCAACCGCAGCGAGGTCGGTGTCTGGCGTGGGCGGCGCATTCCGCGGCCGCGGTGACGCGGTGCGTCGCGGCGCGAGCATCGTCGGCGCGAACATCACTCCGATGAAGACGAGGAATGCACCCGTCGCCAGCACCCAGAGCCGTCGCGGCCCCGTGGCAATTCGCGAGAGCAGCGTATCGGGGTACGGCGTCGGCTCGGGGATTTCCGTCACGACGCTCGACTCGATCCACGCGGGAACCGTGTCGTTCGCCGACGGCATCAGCAGGAGTGGACGCTCGCCCTTCGGCATGCGGTTCAGTTGCGCGCGGACCAGGCGCTCGAGCAGCCGCTCGTCGCCCCGGCCGATGTCCGCGAGGAACTGGTTGTAGGCCAGCAGTTCCGCATTGGCGCGCTCCTCGTGCGCCTGGTGCACCGCAAGTTCCTGCTCGAGGTCGTGCAACTCGCGCTGCGCCGGAATGAGCACGGCCGAGACGATGAGCGCGAGACCAGCGATCACGAAGGGCCAGCCCGGATCGAAGCGGAACAATGGCATGCGGGCGGCAACGCCACCCGTTCCTTCACTCGGCACTGCTGCGCTCGGTGCACCATCCATCGGTTGAGTTATCGACGCGCGACGTGGAGTTCCTCCACTTTCGAGTCGAGCCGACCGCATCGGGCGCGCCCGTGTTCGTGGCGGGCGTTCACCGCTCGGGCGAGCGCCCCAATCGCTGGTGATGCGACCGCTGGCGTGCACGGCGTCTTCATTCCCGCTCCACACCCGCCGATGCGAGTGCGCACGGCCGTTCTGGCCGCGCGCCGCGCATGCGGCCAGCGAAGTCCCTCAACGGAAGGTGTCACAGCATGGGGCTCAAGGCCTCGATCCAAGCCGCCGCAAAGGCGGCCGCACTCGCCGACGCGGCGGATCTCCAGGGCCTCGTCACCCTTGGCGAGCTGCTGCGGCAACTCTCCGCGGACGCCCGTTCGGAGGGCGTGCCCAACGTGGCCGAGCAGTCGCTGGCCGCGGCTGACCTCTCCGACCAGATCGTGCTTCGACAGGTCGACGACGTTTCGGCCGCGTTCACCCGCCTCGTCGAGGCCGTAGGCGCGTGCGAGAGTGCCGCGGAACGCCTCGAAGCCGCCCCGCGTGAACCCGCCGACCCCGAACTGCTCGCCGCCTGGATCGCCAGCTGCGAGGGAAGCCTGCCGGAACTCGAGCACCTGGCTGTCCGAGCTGAGACCGAGGCGCTCGGCAGCGCCGGCATCGCAAACGAAACAGCCGCCGACCTCCGACGACGCATCCACACGCTCAAGGGCGAGTGCGGCGTGCTCAGCCTCTCCGACGCCCAGTCGCTGTGCCACGACCTCGAGTCGCTGCTCGAGTCGTCGCTCAGTGAACACGGGCGCTTTCCGATCGACGCGATCCTCGCCGCCTGCGACTGGATGCGCGGTCTGACACAGCGACTCTCGCAGGACCCGTCCGCGACCGAGCCCGACACCGCCGCAGTGCGCCGGGTACTCGAAGCATGGACAGGCAAGCCACCCCACGAGCCACGCCCGGACGCACCCTCGCGGTCGTCTGCTCCGACAGCCGTGGGCAACTGCACTCCGACTCCGAGCTCCGCCCCCGCATGGACAGGCAAGCCAGCCAGCATGGCCACGCCGAGCACCGCGACGCCCACCTCCCCCGGCGCCGACCCATTCGCCGACCTTGACACAATTCCGTCGGACGCCCGCGTTTCCATGAACCTCGAGCACGCCGACGAGAACACCGGCGATTTCGCACTCGAGGCTCGGGAACACCTCGCCAACGCCGAGACCGCCGTCCTCGCGATCGAAGCGAACCCCTCCGACGCGGAGCAGGTCAACGTCGTCTTCCGCGCCTTCCACACCATCAAGGGGGTCGCGGGCTTCCTCAACCTCCCGCGCATCGTCGAAGTCGCCCACGCGGCGGAGTTCCTCCTCGACAAGGTCCGCTCCGGCAAGATCCCCCTCACGCCCCACGTCCTCGAGCTCGTGCTGTCGTCGACCGACCTCCTCGGGCAGCTCATCGGCATGCTCTCGGGCGCCGAGGCCCCCAGGGAACGCGAACTCCGCATCCTTGTGCGCCGCCTCGAGGCCGCCTGCGAAGGCCGAGCGCTCGCCGATCCAACGACCCCGCGCGCGGACGACGCCACCCGCACCACCCCCTCCTCGCCGCAGGCCGACGCCACGCCCGCGCCGTCGAGCGTGCCAAGCCCGACAACCTCAGCCGACCCATCCGAGTCCAGGCAGGCGACCATCGCCAAGTCGATCGCCTCGAAGGCCGACCAGAGCGTCAAGGTCTCCACCCAGCGCATGGACTCGCTCGTCAACCTCGTCGGCGAGCTTGTGATCGCGCAGCTGATGGTCGTGCAGGACCCGATCGTGTCCAAGCTGCACGACCAGCGCCTGGCGCGCAACCTTGCGCACCTCGGCAAGATCGTGCGCGACCTGCAGGAGACCTCGATGAGCCTGCGGATGGTCACCCTGAAGGCGACCTTCCAGAAGATGGCGCGTCTCGTGCGCGATGTGGCCGCCAAGGCCGGCAAGCGCATCCAGCTCGAGGTCGAGGGCGAGGACGTCGAGCTCGACCGCAACGTCGTCGAGGAGATCGGCGACCCGCTCGTCCACATGATCCGAAACGCCTGCGACCACGGGGTCGAGCCCGCCGACGAGCGCCGCAAGGCCGGCAAGAACGAGACAGGCACCCTCCGCCTGCGCGCGTTCCACTCGGGCGGCTCGATCGTGATCGAGGTCGAGGACGACGGCCGTGGGCTCAGCCGCGATCGCATCCTCCGCAAGTGCGTCGAGAAGGGCCTCATCGACCCCACGCGCAACCTCGCCGAGATTCCCGACAGCGAGGTCTTCAACTACATCTTCCTCCCCGGCTTCTCGACCGCGGAAAAGGTCACCGACATCTCCGGGCGCGGCGTCGGCATGGACGTCGTCCGCCGCAACATCGAGGCGCTCCGCGGCTCGGTCGAGATCCGGTCCACCACCGGCAAGGGCTCGACCTTCTCGATGCGCCTGCCGCTCACGATGGCCATCATCGACGGCATGGTCGTCCGCGTCGGCGGCCAGCGCTACATCGTGCCCACGCTCAACATCGAGCGCTCGTTCCGACCCACCCCCGACCAGCTCACCATGGTCCTCGGCAAGGGCGAGCTCGCCCGCGTGCGCGACGCGCTCCTGCCCATCTACCGCCTGCAGCGCCTCTTCAACCTCGCCGACGGCCGCCAGTCGCTCACCGAGGGCCTCCTCCTCGTGCTCGAGAACGGCAAGCGACGGGCCTGCGTGTTCGTCGACGAAATCCTCGGCCAGCAGCAGGTCGTCATCAAGAGCCTCGGAGACTCGCACCCGCCCATCCGCGGAGTCTCGGGCGGCGCCATCCTCGGCGACGGCCGCGTCGCCCTCATCGTCGACGTCGGCGGACTCCTCGAGTCCGCGACAGGAAGCAGCACGAGCAGCACAAGTACGAGCAGCACAGCAAGCACCAACGCCTGAGGACAACCACCATGGCCATGATCGAACGCAGCACCACCACAGCCGCCGCACCCGATGCGCGCGGCGCCAACGAGAACAAGTTCCTTTCCTTCTGCCTCGGCAACGAGCAGTACGGCGTCGAGATCCTCCGCGTCCGCGAGATCATCGGCCTGCTCTCGATCACGCCGCTTCCGCAGACCCCCGCCTACGTGAAGGGCGTCATGAACCTCCGAGGCCGCATCATCCCGGTGATCGACCTCCGCCTCCGATTCAGCCTCAGCGCCGCGGAGGCGACGAAGGAGACCTGCATCATCGTCCTCGAGTCGACCGACGCAGAGGGCGCGCAGACGGTCATGGGAGCGATCGTCGACAGCGTGCGCGAGGTCCAGGACATCCCGCGCAGCGCCATCGAACCGCCCCCGGAGTTCGGCTGCGAGATCCCGCTCAAGTACATCCTGGGCATGGGCAAGGTCAAGGAGAAGGACAAGGACAAGGAGCGCGACAAGGTCGTCGTGCTGCTCGACATCGCCGAGGTGATCGGCACGCGCGAACGCGCGCAGATCGCCGGGGCCATCAAGGACGCCGGCACCGCGGGCACGGGCACCGCCTCCGAGCGCCGCGCCGCCTGATCCACACTTCCGACGGGAGCCACGCATGTCGACCCTCACCGAATCCACCTTCAAGCGCATCGCCGACATCGCGCGCCGACGCTGGGGCCTCAGCCTCGGCGAGCGCAAGATGCAGCTGGTCGCAAACCGCCTCTCGTCGCACCTCCGCAAGCACGGCGGCGGCGAGATCGAGGACTACGTCCAGCGCCTCGAGCGCAACCCGAGCGAGGAGGACATGCTCGTTCTCTTCGACATCCTCTCGACGAACGTCACGAGCTTCTTCCGCGACCCCGCGCACTTCGCGTTCCTCGAGCGCGAGCTCTACACGCCGCTCGCGAAGGGCACGCTCGCCGTGCCTGGCCGCAAGCTGCGCCTCTGGTCGGCCGCATGCTCGACGGGCGCGGAACCCTACTCGCTCGCCATGCAGGCGCTCGAGCTGCTCCCCCCAGGCAGCGGATTCGACGTGAAGATCGTCGCGACCGACCTCTCGAACAAGGCGCTCGACGGCTGCCGGGCCGCGACCTACAGCGAGACGCAGCTCTCAGGGCTGTCGCCCGAGCGCCGCGCCCGCTGGATGACGAAGACCGACACCCCGGCCGGTCCTCAGTGGAAGGTCAAGGACGAGGTGCGCAAGCTCGTCGAGGTCCGCCGCCAGAACCTCGTCGAGAACTACACGGGCCTCGGCCCCTTCGACGTCGTGTTCCTCCGCAACGTCATGATCTACTTCGACCGCGAGACGCGCCGCGAGGTGGTCATGCGCATGCACGGCGTCATCCGCACGGGAGGCATCCTCGCCGTCGGCAGCGCCGAGACCCTCTCTGGGCTCGACGTGCCGTTCCGGCCCGCCGCCGCCAGCGTCTACATCCGGTGAGCGTCAGGATCGCGCCGTCCAGGTCCGAGGTATCCATGTCCCGAATCCCATCCATCCCTCTGAAGCACGAGCCACGGCCGGAATCGCCGCGCAGCACCGAAGGCGACAAGCTCGTCGTCGGCGTCGCCGACCTCCAGGTCTCGCGCGATGCGTCGCGATCGATCATCACCTACGCGCTCGGCTCGTGCATCGGCGTCACGCTGTACGACCCCGTCGCGAAGGTCGGCGGCATGCTTCACTTCATGCTGCCCGAGTCGACCGTCAGCGCCGACAAGGCAGCCGCCAACCCGGCGATGTTCGGCGACCTCGGCCTGCCGATCCTCTTCGACAAGGTGCTCGCCGCGGGCGCCAAGCGCGAGCGTCTCATCGTCTGCGCCGCAGGCGGTGCGGAGGTGCTCGCCGACGACGGACACTTCCGCATCGGATCGCGCAACCGAACGCTCCTCCGCAAGATCCTGTGGAAGCTCAACATCCTCCTCGCTGCCGACGACACGGGCGGACAGCACAGCCGAACGCTCACGCTGCGGCTCGCGGACGGCACCATCTCGATCCGCTCACAGGGAAAGGACTCCACGCTGTGGCCTCGCTGAACGACACCATCGCCGCGCTCGATCGGCTCCCCGCGCTTCCCGCGACGAGCATGCGCCTCATCTCGATGCTCGCAGGCGGCGGACGCGACGCTGATCTCCGCGAGGTCGAGCGCATCGTGAGCCACGACGAGGCCGTCACCGCCTCCGTGCTCCGTCGCGCCAACAGCGCCGCACTCGGCATGCGCGGGCGGGTCGCAGGCCTCGGCGACGCGATCCGCCGCCTCGGCACCCGCGAACTCTGCCGCATCGCCCTCGAGACGCAGACCTCGGGCCTTCTCGCGAACGCCGGCCGCTCCTACGGCCTGCGCCGCGGTTCCCTCTCGCAGTCCGCACTCGGCGGCGCAGTCGCGGCCGACGAACTCGCGCTCTTCCACCGCCAGGACCGCGAGATCGCCTTTGTCGCAGCGCTGCTCCGCGACATCGGCAAGCTCGCCATCGACGCCATCGCGGGCCCCGACGCCCTCGAGAAGATCGCCGCCGCCGCCGACACCCGCCCGTTCCTCGCCTACGAGCGCGAGGCCTTCGGCGCAGACCACGCCGAACTCGGAGCCATGCTCTGCGAGCGCTGGTCGCTCCCCGCTGAGATCGTGCGAGCCGTCCGCGGCCACCACGAGCCACCCTCCGCACCGGCCGAACCCCTCACCGACGTCGTCCACGCCGCCGACTGCGTCGCGCGCTGGGCTGGCCTCGGCCTCGGATGCGACGGACTCCTCTACCCATTCGACGCCGGCACGCGCGAACGCCTCGGCGTCACGCGCGACGACCTCGAGTCGCTCATCGCCGACGTGCTCACCGCCACCGCGCCCGAGGACAGCGCCGGCAGCCTCGCCTCCTCCATCCACCTGAGGAAATCAGCATGAACCCGACGCTCCACTGCCATGTGCTCGTCGTCGACGACTCGCCCATCCTGCGCTCGGCCATCAAGAAGGTCGTGAAGCTCGCAGGCGTTCCCGAAGACCGCATCTTCGAGGCCGGCAACGGCGTCGAGGCCCTCGAGGTCCTCGAGACCGTCTGGATCGACCTCGTCCTCCTCGACCTCAACATGCCCGTCATGGACGGCGAGCAGTTCGCACGCGAGCTCCGCAATCGCCCCGACATGAAGGATGTCGCCGTCGTCGTCGTCTCGACCGAGGCCAACCGCGAGCGCCTCGAGCGCATGCGCGAGCTCGGCGTCGAGCACACCCTCCGCAAGCCCTTCGAACCAGAGGCGCTCTGCCGCCTGATCTCCGACGTCCTCGGCCTCAAGCCAGCCTGACGAAAGCGAGCCAACGATGGATGCATCCACACTCCTCGACCAGCACGCGCTCGCGCGCCTCGTGATCGACGCACTCGAGCGCACGGCGTTCGTGCTCGCCGACCCGAGCCCCGCCCCCGACGCGCTGCCCGAAGCCGACACCTTCGCGCAGATCGACTTCCACGGCCCCGACAACGGCCGCGTCGAGCTTCACGCCAGCCGCGCCTTCGCCCGCAACCTCGCCGCCAGCATCCTCGGCACCAACGCCGCCGAGATCACCGACCTCCAGTGCGAGGAGGCACTGCGCGAGCTGGCGAACATCGTCGGCGGCTCGGTCATCACCGCCCTCGGCGGCAGCGACTGCCGCTTCTCGCTCGGACTGCCGCGCCTCGGCCGCTCGCCCCGTGCGGCCGGCACCGCCGAACTCGACACCGCCTGCATCCTCGACGCCGAGGGCGAGCGTCTCGAGGTCCACTGCCACCGCGCCCGCGCCGCGTAAGCCAGGAAGCACCGATGCAGGACACGAAACCGACCGCCCCTTCCGCCCCGACGACACGCACCGCGCGCGTGCTCATCGTCGACGACAGCGCCATCGTGCGCCAGGTGCTGCAGGCCCAGCTCTCGCGGCAGCCGGGCATCGAGGTCGTCGCCACCGCGGCCGACCCACTCGCCGCGCGCGAGAAGATCCTCCAGCTCAAGCCCGACTGCGTCGTCCTCGACATCGAGATGCCGCGCATGGACGGACTCACCTTCCTCAAGAAGCTGATGAAGTTCCATCCCGTCCCGACGATCATCTGCAGCTCGATCACGCCGAAGGGCTGCACGCTCGCCGTCGAATGCCTCGAGGCGGGCGCGTTCGAGGTCGTGTCGAAGCCAGGCGGCAACTTCAGCGTCGGTGACGTCGCGATGCGCCTCGCCGAGCTGATCCGCGCCGCGACGCACGCGCCGAAGCACGCCATCATGTCCGCGGCGGCGACCGCACCCACGCTGACCGCCGTCAACGCCCTCACGCCTGCGAAGCCGAAGGTGCTGCCGACGACCTTCCGCCCCGGCCTCTCCGACAAGCTCATCGCCATCGGCACCTCGACCGGCGGCACCGAGGCACTCCGCGAGGTCCTCTCCGCGCTTCCCGCCGAAATCCCGCCGATCGTGATGGTCCAGCACATGCCCGAAGGCTTCACGAAGGCCTTCGCCGACCGGCTCGACCGCCTCTGCACCATCGCCGTCAAGGAAGCCGAGGACGGCGACGCGCTCATCGCGGGCCGCGCACTCCTCGCCCCCGGCAACCGCCACATGCGCCTCGCCCGCGACGGCGCGACCAGCACGAACAAGTGGATCGTCCGCGTCGCCGACGGCCCGCGCGTCCTCCGCCACAAGCCCTCCGTCGAGGTGCTCTTCGAAAGCTGCGCGCAATACGCGGGCAAGAACGCGATGGGCATCATCATGACCGGCATGGGCAACGACGGTGCCACGGGCCTCCTCTCGATGCGCAAGGCGGGCGCACTCACCATCGGCCAGGACGAAGCATCCTGCGTCGTCTACGGCATGCCCCGCGAAGCCGCGCTCTGCGGCGCCGTCCAGGTCGTCTCTCCGCTCGACAAGATCGCGAAGGCAATCACCGACTTCGCGACGGGAGCGCTGGCCGCGCAAGCGGCCTAACCCGGTGCCAGGCACCTACCTGGCACCGCCCGTGCACCTACCGCGCGGACACGGCACCTGCATGGCACCGATTCGCCCGGTGGGATCCCACGACGGAAATCGCCTGTTCAGCACTCTGCAGCTGGCACCCGACACGAGCCTGGCAGTCCTGGCTCCGCGGCGGTAGGTGCACGGCACGTGCCAGGCACCACGCGGCCGAAAACGCACAGCGGCAGGCGAACCCGCCTGCCGCTGCGATTCAAATCATTCAGACGCTCACACCAGCTTCGGGAAGCTCGGCTGCCCAGCCTCATTCGGCTTCGCGGCCAGGCCCTTGACCACGGCCACGAGGTCCTTCACGTGCTTCGCGCTCTCGTTGAAGAGCGCCTGCTCGTCGGCGGTCATCTTGATCTCGACGATCTTCTCCATGCCGCCCTTGCCGAGCACGCACGGAACGCCCACGAAGAAACCCGCGCCCTTCGCGCCGGGCGCGACGCCGAAGGCGTCCTCGCAGTACGCGGCGCACGGCAGGATGCGCTTCTTGTCCTTGATGATCGCCTCGGCCATCTGGATGACGCCCGATGCCGGCGCGTAGTACGCCGAGGTGCCCATGAGCTGCACGATCTCGCCGCCGCCGACCTTCGCGCGCTGCACGCACTTGTCGATCACTTCCTTCGAGAGAAGCTGGTCGATCGGAATGCCGTGCACGCTGGTGAAGCGCGGCAGCGGAACCATGTCGTCGCCGTGGCCGCCGAGGAGCAGCGCCTGGATGTCCTCGATCGAGCAGCCGAGCTCCATCGACAGGAACGCGCGGAAGCGCGCCACGTCGAGGCAGCCCGCCTGGCCGAGCACGCGGTGCGCCGGGAAGCCCGACGCCTTCCACGCGGTGTACACCATCGCGTCGAGCGGATTCGACAGCACGATGATGATCGAGTTCGGCGCGTGCTTCGCGACCTTCTCGGCCACGCTCGACACGATGCCCATGTTGGTCACGATCAGGTCGTCGCGGCTCATGCCCGGCTTGCGCGGGATGCCGGCGGTGATCACGACGATGTCGCTGCCCTCGATGAGCGCGTAATCGCTGCCACCCTGGATATTGCAGTCGAAGCCCTCGATCGGCGCGCTCTCGTAGAGGTCGAGCGCCTTGCCCTTCGCGACGCCGTCGTTGATGTCGATGAGGACGATGTCCCCGAGTTCCTTCGAGGCGGCCCAGACAGCGCAGGCGGCTCCGGTATTGCCTGCTCCGATGATCGAGATCTTCGCGCGACGCATTGGTTCAAACTCCGAGTTGCGGACCCGCGCCGACGCGCGGAAAGGCGGGGATGATAGCGACTCGCCCTCCGCGAAAATGCCCTACTTCTCGACCTTCTTTGCACCCGCGGAGACGCGGTCCGAAAGCGCAAGGCAAAGCGCCGAGACGACGAACACCATGTGGATCGCGCCCGACGCCCAGAGTTCCTTCTCGCTCGCCTGACCCGCCTGCAGGAACACACGCAGCAGCTGGATCGCGCTGATCGCGACGATCGAGTTGAACACCTTCTGCTTGAGGCCAGACGCGTCGAGCTTTCCGAGCCAGCTCGGCCGGTCCTCACTCACCACGTTCAGCCGCGACACCGAGTTCTCGTAGCCGCTGAGCACGACCATCAGCACCAGGTTCGCCATCAGCACGATGTCGATGAGCGACAACACGTAGATCGTGGTCTGCGCTTCGGACGAGAGCGTCCCGCCCGCCGCCGGCTCCGCCGCCAGATGCGCGACCAGATGCAGCATCTCGCGACCGAACTGCACGAGCAGCGCCGCCATCGACAGCACGAGCCCGAGATAGAAGGGCGCGAGCATCCAGCGACTGCCGAACAGCACGCGCTCGAGCAGCACCTCTCCCGGCTTCGCAGGGGCACCGGACGTCTCGATATCCGACTGGTCGTTTCCGTTCTTCGCCATGATCGCTTCCTGCTCCTGCCGATCGCGCGGCGAGCGCGTGACTCTGGGCCGCCAACGCCCGAGGTCGTCAACGCCCGAGGTCGTCAACGCCGTAGCGCACCAAAGAAAAAGCGCAGCCGTCACGTGGTACACCAAGTGAACGACTGCGCGTATGGGCCAGAAAGGACTCGAACCTTCGACCTCACCCTTATCAGGGGTGTGCTCTAGCCAGCTGAGCTACTAGCCCGAAACCCGCAAACCGCGGGACAGAGAGTGTAGCCCAACCTCGGAGGCGCTGCAACCACATGCGCCATGAAGGACTGCGTCCGCGAACCGCACCGAGCTGCCTACCACGCGGCCAGGTCGCCCACCAGCGGCTCCACGAGGTCCTTGATCGAGACGATCCCGAGCGGTCGCTCGGGGCGTTCAGCCACGACCGCCATCTGCACCCTCTCGCGGCGCATTCGTCCGATCGCGTCGAGCGCGGTCACCGTCGGCGGCAACAGCACCGCAGGGCGCAGGAGCTCGCCTGTCGCAGCCGACGGACGCGCAAAGTGGTCGACCGCGGCGACCACGCCCCCCACCCCCCCCCGCCGATCCACGACGGGCATGCGGCTCGCACCCGAAGAGAGGAACCGCTTCGCCCGGTCCCCTGCCGTGGCCGACTCGTCGACGCAGGCGACGAGCTTCCACGGCCGCATTTCCTGCCCCACCGTGATGCCACGCATGGTGAACACGCGGTCCGTGAAACCGAGCTGCGCCTCGCTCAGTCCATCCGCTCCCGCCCCCTCGGCCAGCATCGCCGCCACTCTCGCGCGCGCCTCGCGCCGATCATCAGCAGACTTGCCGCCGAAGAGCCTTGTCGCCCACGCGCCGATCGCCATGACGATCGGAACGATGCCCGTCGCGCACAGCACGAGGCGGAGGGTGGAGAGCAGCACGGCGTACCGTGGCATCCAGCGGTCAGCGTGCGTGCGAAACAGGTCCTTCGGCAAGACCTCGCCGAAGAGGAACACCACGGGCACCAGCACCACGAGGTCCAGCAGCACAGCCTGGACAGGCGCGTAGCCCAGCCCGTCGAAGATCTGCGACACGCCAAAACTGGCGGTCCATCCCGCGAGCGCGTTGGCAACAAGCAATGTCGACAGCAGTCGCCGCGGCCGCTTGTACTCCCGCTCAAGCCGTGCCGCGCCACGGTCTCCGCGCGCCGCCCGGATCGAGAGCCGCACCTGCGACAGCGAGTACATGCCGGTCTCCAAGCCCGCGGTGAGGCCTGCCGCCGCGATGCCCGCGAATGCGATCGCGCCGAACGCGACGATCGCACCAGGGTCCAGCCCCTGTACGGGGGCTTCGATCGCAGACTGCATCATGGCCTGACCTCCGCCCCCAGCGACACCAGCACGCTCTTGATCCGCGCACCGCTCACAGCCTCGACCTCGATGCGGATGTTCGCAAGCTCGACCCGATCGCCCGGCCTCGCAAGGCGAGACAGCCGCTGCATCACGAGTCCCGCCACGGTGCTCGACCGCGGCGAGACCTCCCGGCTTCCGAACATCTCGCTCCAGCGCGCGACGCTCATCTCGCCACTCACGCGCCACACGCCAGTCGCGACCTCGACCGGCGCATCGACCTGCGGCTCCCCGGCCTCTGCGATGTCGCCGACGATTTCCTCGACGCAATCCTCGAGCGCGACCACGCCCGCGGTACCGCCGTACTCGTCCACCGCGATCGCGAGCTTGGTGCCCGTGCGACGGAAATGCTCGAGCAGCTGCTCGAGTGATGCGAGCTCCGGAACAAACCTGGCCGGCTCGATGCACTCGCGCCTCGGCGGGCGCGGCGACGCCAGCAGGTAACGCTTGAGCTGCAGGATCCCGACCACGTCATCCACATCGTTCCCCACGACGGGAAGATGCGTGAGCCGGACGCGCGCCGCGGTCTCGACGATCTCACGATCCTCGGCGTCCGAGGTTACGAACGCCATGTCCACGCGCGGCGTCATCACATCGCGGACTCGCAGCCTCCGCAGTCGCATCACGCCTTCGATCGCCTCGCGCTCGCGGAGATCGATGGATCCCTCGCGCGCGGACTGCTCGAGAAGCGCCGCAAGCTCCGCCGAATCCACGATCCCCACCGGCTCGCCCCCTGCAGCGAGCCTCGAGAATGGCGCCAGCACGAACCGATCCACAGCCCGCGCAACCGGCGACATCGCCGTGCAGAAGAGCACCGTGGGCGTGACCGCAACGCGCGCCGATCGCGTGCGGTCCGCATTGCCGACAAGCTTGGGAAGCACCTCCGCCGAAAGCACCATGCCGAACAGCGAAAGCGCAGCAAGCAGCACCGAGAAAGCCAGGTTGTGCTCGAAGCGCGTCACCAGCACCGAGCTCACCACCAGATAGGCCGTGCTCACGATCAGGGAACCGAGCATGGTGCTCACAAGGAGCACCCTCGGGCTCGCGAGCAACCCATCGATCCTGGCCGCCGCAGCCGCATGCGAGCGACGCAGAGACAGCCGCTCGGCCGGATTCAACGCAAAGAACGTGGTTTCCACGAACGAGAAGAATGCCATCGCCGCGAGCAGCGGCAGGAGCGCGCCCAACAGCACCCAGTCAAGGACCGCCATCGGCGGCAGCTCGAAGGACCAGTCGTTCACGTCCCACCGGCCTCCCGATCGAGCTGCTCAAGCATGCGTTCGAATGCCCGCACGACATTGATCTCGATCCAAACCGCCTGCGCTGCCTCCGTCCCGATCTGCCCCGTCGGATCTGAAGCGAACGCCTCCGCGAGACGGGCAAGCGCCGCGACACGCTCCCCCTCCGCCTCGCTCCGGAGAACATCGATCGACGCCGAATCCTCCCTCGACTCGTCGACCCGTTCGCGCAGTTCCATCATCCGCAACAGGAATCCCTCCGGCAGCGCCCGATGGTCCACAACCGGCGCCTGGCGCAACTGGAGCAACTCGACGGCGCGTGCAAGCGGGTCCACCAGCGTTCGGTAGGCCGCGTTCACGCGGGCGCTCTCCTCAGCCGCACCCGTCGCATCGGGATGGACGGCCGCCGCCCGCTGCATCCAAGCCGCTCGGACTGTCCGCGGCTCGATTTCAAACCGTAGCGGCAGCCCCAACAGGCCAAAGGCCCCGTTGGCAGAGGCTCCAGACGGGGCTGGCATAGGGCTGGCTGGATCGGGCATTCTGGCGTTCAGCAACAGGAAGGCTCGGGTCGTGATTCGGATTATCGGCGCCGCACGGAGAGGGATGCACGATACCCGTCCCGACTCGCTTGAGACGACTTTTTGCAGATCCCTTCTTGACGAACCCAAAACCCTGTATGCTGCGCGGTTGACCGCACCACTGACCGTCAGTCCCCTGCGCGTCGAGAATTCATAGAGCCACCCGTGCGCCAGAAGCACGAAGTGGCGAGACCTGGCCCGGAGGCCAGACATGTTCAAGCTCTTTGTCGGAAATCTCAATTATCGTACGACGCCAGATGGCCTTCGCGAAATCTTCTCGGCTCACGGAGAGGTGCTGGATGTGTTCATCGGAACCGACCGCGAGACCGGCCGCTCGCGCGGCTTCGGCTTCGTGACCATGGGAACGAAGGAGGCCAGCCAGGCCGCCATCGAGAACCTCAATGGCAAGGACTTCGAGGGCCGCGCTCTCGTCGTCAATGAGGCCCAGCCTCGCGCTCCCCGTCCCGGTGGCGGCTTCGGCGGCGGCGGTGGCGGCGGCTTCGGTGGTGGTGGCGGCGGCCGCGGCGGCTTCGGCGGCGGCGGCGGTGGTGGTCGCGGTGGCTTCGGTGGCGGTGGCGGCGGTCGCGGCGGCTTCGGCGGCGGCGGTGGTCGCGGCGGCGATCGTGGCGGACGCGACTCTGATCGCGAGCGCGGCGACCGTCGCGAGCAGCGTCACGACGACTGGTGATCATTCCATCAGGCGACTCGAGTTCTACTCGTAGCCCGCCTCTCGGATTCATCTACGTCTCAATCCCCAACCGCGCACGATTCGTCGTGCGCGGTTGTGCTTTTGCATGCCCTTGCACCGAGCTCCCCCACCGAGATCCGAGCTGCGATCCGAGCTGCTCGGTTTCGGCATTTCTCGATGACTCAGTCGGGCTCCTCCCCCATCGTCAGTCGTGCGATGCAGTCGTATGCGTTGTGAGACGACCTCGAGACACCCGCCATCGCCCAAGCACACCCCGACTGCTCATGCAGCGTTCTGAGTGAACTGCTCTTTCGCCGACGATGCACCCACTCGCCACATCGGCCAGTCGCCACGAAAGGCTCTCGCGCGCCCGAAGGAAAGCCTCACGAGTGGTTCAAACACACCCTCGCAATACGCAGGCGAGTGTGAAGCCCGAGTCATCCCGAAGCACAGGTCAGCGTAAGGCACCATGCGCGACCGAGACCAGACGCAACACGCGAAGCAGATGAATCAATGGTTAAGGCCGCTCGATGAGCGACGTCATGTCGTTGGACGACTTGGGCGATCGCCGGCATCGATGCCGCCACTGTCACCGCCGCGGCGTTCCTCACCCTCATGGCGAAGAGGTGGGCGAGAAGCCGACGAACTGTCGGATCCAAACGGAGGGCGAGGCATCCTGGGAGCTCCAGAGCTCGATCCGAATCCCGACGCGCCCGATCTCGGAGCGCCGTAACCCGAACCAGAGGCGCCAGGACCGGTGCCGAAACTGCGCCCGGATCCTGAACCGCCGAAACCACTTGACCCAGGTCCCGCGCCGGGACCTGCACCGGGTCCTGAACCAGGTCCTGAACCAGGTCCTGGACCAGCAGGACCGCTTCCGAACGAAGTGCCTCGAGGACCGCGGTTGATGCCGCGCCTGGGACCACCACGGATCGCACCCGCTCGGCCACCGCCCTGTCGATTGAAGTGCGGGCCGAACGGTCCCTGCCGTGTTTCCTTGGCAGCCTTCGCAGCGGCCTGACCCTTCTTCATGACTTCATTGATCGTCAGCGTCTTGCCGAGCAAACGCTTGCCTTGCGTAGCCTTGACGGCCGCACGTCCAATCTCTGGATCACGCACCATGACGATTGCAAAGCCCTTGGCCTTGCCCGTCTTGGAATCGGAAACCAAGACCGCGTCCTCGATCGTCATGAACGGAGAGAAGAGTTCGCGGACTTGCTCGATCTTGACTCGAGGATCGAGGTTACCCACGTAAATCTTGAACATCGGCACGGCAGATACTCCAGATGGCTCCGCGTCGGCGACCAAGCCTGACGCGGGTGCACTCGTTCGCAAGCGACCGATCATCACGGCTGGTGATCCGCATCCTCGGACTCCCAGCACCCGATCGAACATCGGATGCGCCTCCGTTGTCAGGATAACGCGACAGCCCCGCTCATGTGTCGTCATCGACGCTCATGGGACCAAACTTCATGCAATGCGACCGTCCGTCGGGAAACTGCGATGCGCGGCGCGAGCCCCCTCAGAAACGTCGAGCTGGCTCCACTCGCGCGTGGGGTCTCTCGCCAGGCAGCGCCTCCGGTCCGACGACCTCATCGCAACGGGCCGCTTCGCCTCCCGTCGAATCCGTATCAAGTCCAGTCGAGCGGCAGCCGCGACGAACGCCCAAATCTCGCCCAAAGCGCTCCCAGCTCATGCGGATGCGACGCTCAGCGAGAACGCACCCTCCAGTCGCGCCGTTGACACTGGAAAAACAAAGAACCCCCCCAGGTAGTACCTGGGGGGGTTCATAAAGTCGGCGATAACCTACTTTCCCGCTGAGCAGTATCATCGGCTGCAAGGGCTTAACTTCTGTGTTCGGGATGGGAACAGGTGTGACCCCTTGCATATGGTCACCGACAAATCCACACGAACCCTTTCGGCTTCGTGAGGCAGAGTGCAAATGTCTTTGAATCGCACCAGACAGAGCTTAGGCGACTCCGGACCGAACCAGGAGGACCTGGAACGGAAACCGGTAGACGCGACAAAGTCTTTGACCGTTAGTACCACTTAGCTGAACGGATCTCTCCGCTTACAC
>JBIIRG010000039.1:0-17231 GCA_044341665.1 Phycisphaerales bacterium
CACGTGCCGTACAACTCGGCTCCGGCGGGTGTCACCTACTTCGCCACCCGCAAGCTCTGAGTTGTACGGCACGTGCCGTGCGCAGTCAGGGCAGAAGCCCCTCGAGGAGTTCCACGACGCCCTTGCCCTGGGTGGCGATGGTCTCGAAGATGCGGCGGCCGCCGGCGATGTCGAGGAGTTCGCGCACGAGCTTCGACTCGCCTGCGTGGTCGGCCTTGTTGACGACAAAGAGGTCGGCGATCTCGAGGATGCCCGCCTTGTCCATCTGGACCGCGTCGCCCATGCCGGGGACGACCACGACCGCGGTGCGGTCGACGAACGAGCGGATCGCCACGTCATTCTGGCCAGCGCCGACGGTCTCGACGATAAGCTTGTCGAAGCCGGCGCCGCCGATGAGATCGATGACGTCGGGCAGCGAGCGGTAGTCCTCGCCCACGATGGCGAGCGAGCGGTAGAAGATGCCCTCGTCGACGGCGTTGAAGTCGACGCGCAGGCGGTCGCCCAGGAGCGCGCCACCCGTGATCGGGCTCATCGGGTCGAAGGCCACCACCGCGATCTTGTCACCGCGTCGGACGGCCTCGCTGGCCATGGCCGCCACCAGCGTCGACTTGCCCGCGCCGGGCGAGCCCGTGATGCCGACGACCTGCTTGGGACGGCGCCGCGGCGCGTCGGTCGTCTTGCCGGCGTGCGCGAGCGAGATGTTCCGCGCCAGGACCGCGGTCGGGTGCGTGGTCACGCTCGGCGCGAGCGCCGCGTAGGTCTTCACGCTGTCGCGCACGCTGCCCACGATCTCCGTCATGCCGGTGCCCGTGTGGTAGATCCGTGCCACGCCTGCGTCGAGCAGCTTCTGCACGTCGTCCTGCGGGATGATGCCGCCGACGTTGACCACCATGTCGGGGCGGCCGACCTTGGCGCACTCCTCGAGGAGGCGCGGGACCAGCACCAGGTGCGAGTTCGACATCATCGAGCATGCAATGCAGTCGGCGTCCTCGTCGCGCGCGCTGATCGCAAGGCTGCGCGGGGTCTGCCACAGTCCCGAGTAGATCACGTGGATGCCCGAATCGCGCATCACGCGGGCGATGAGCTTGACGCCACGGTCGTGGCCGTCGAGCCCCATCTTGCCGAGGAGCACTCGGGGGCGGTGCGGGAGATCGGCGCAGCGATCCTGCTTCTCGATGGGCGTGGTCGGTTCGGTGGTGGCGCGCATGGCTCGTTCCTGACGATTCCGAAGGAACAAGCGTAGCGCAATCCCGCGAGGGGTGGGCGGCGGGGACGGTGGCTCAGCCGGGGGAAGCGCCCGAACCGCCCGCTTCCGAGCCCGCGGCGGCCTTCGCGGCCTGCTCCGCGAGCTGCTTCTTCGTATCGCGCGACTTCGGGTCGCCGATGGGGCGGGCATCGCTTGTCCACTGCCCGGGGTGGAATCGGGCTGCGAGCGCGGCCACGATGTCCTCGACGCCCTTGTACTTGAAGTCGTCGATGGCAATGCGCTGGCCGCCCTCGATCTCCACCCATGCGATGGACTTTGCCATCCAGCGGTTCATGTCGATGCCCGTGATCTTCGACGCGGGAAAGGTGCCCTCAGGGGCGTGGAATGTCCCGTCGTCGTCGAGCCGGAACTTCTTGCGGCCCAACTGCCACTGCGCCCACACGAACCACGGCGTTCCCAGCACGCCGCAACCGACGATGAAGAGCCACAGCTGGATCGCGTAGTCGTATTCCTCGCGCTTCTTGGGGGCTTCCTTGTGCTCGTTCAGGAACGCGTCGGCTTCCTTGAGCTGGGCCTGCTGCTCGGGGGAGCGCGATTCGGCAGGGACCGCGAGAAGCTCGTCGTACATCGCCTTGTACGACTCCTTCTGCGTTGCGATCGCGTCCTGCGCGGGATACGCGATGGAGTAGTCGTACCACCCGTAGAGGCCGAGTCCGAGGCAGATCACCGCGTAGGCAACGTTCTGGATGGTCTGGCGGGACTGGATGCGGGTCTCAATGGCCATGGTCAGGTGATTGTGGTCGGAAAGGGGCTGGCGCGCCAATCGCCGATCCTGCGCGGACGGAGCGCGGGGTGCGACGGGAACGTCACCGTGATTGATCGGACGGTTGCGGAGCCTTCGTCGCCCGAATGGATCGGTTTCGGGGGGAAGCAGGGCGCGAATGGGCGCACGATCGCGGCGAGCGGCGGCGTCGAGGCCGACAACTGCGATCCGAGCGTCTCGCGAACTGATTCGTGACGCGATCGCCCCTGCGCGTCGCGCCCCGCCTGTCCCTCATCGCGTCACTTCTCGGACGGTCCTCAGGTCGACCCCGTACCATCCGGGCATGAGTCCCATCGCCCGCACCGTCGTCGTCCTCGCGTCGCCGCTCGTGGCGGCTGCGCTCCACGCCTGCGCCGCCGTGCCCGAGCGGGTCGAGCCAAGCGGCCCCGCCGCCAAGCTCATGCCTGGCCGGCTCCAGCATGTCGTGCTCGTGGACCTCGAGGACGACGCCGACATCCCGCGGATGCGCGCCGACAGCGACCGTCTCCTTCCCACCATCCCGTCGGTGCGTGGGTATGTCTGCGGTACGCATGTCGAGATCGGCCGCGGCAACGTCGCCAAGGACTACGACCTCGGCATCATCGTGCAGTTTGATTCGGTGGACGACTACAGGGCGTACCTCGAGCATCCCGTGCATGTGCAGTTGGTCAGCACGTGGCGGCCGAAGTGGCGGCGCTCCTACATCGTCGACTTTGCGCCGTGACCACCCGATGAGGCGGCGCCTTGCGCCCTCATCTCACCGAGGATCGCCGGCCACGCGCGCTCGATGCGATCGAGCGCCTCGCTCAGAATCTCCGTTGTCGTCGCAAGGCTGAGCCTGATGTGCCCCGCAGCACCGTCGCCAAACCAACGTGGGCTGCCGGGCACCACGCGCACCCGCGCGTGCCGCTCGATGCTGGCCACAAGCGACGCCTCATCGCTGCGCCCGATCACGCCGCGCGCATCGACGAACAGCACGAATGTCGCGGAAGCAGGCTCGTCCAGCCGGACGCCCTCGAGCCTCGCCAGCCGCGCACGCGCCAGCGTCTGCTGCGACTCGCAATGACGCAGGAACCGCAGTCGCCACTCGCGCGCGTCGTCGAGGGCCGCGGCGGCCGCAACCTGCGACAGCGTCGCCGCGCCCTCGATCGTGTGCTCGAAGCCCTGCTCGCGCCCGAAGCGCTGCGCCTCCGCCTCGCTCGGCGCGATCACCGCGCCGATCCGTAGTCCGGCCAGCGCGTAGCCCTTCGAGAGCCCGTACACCACCCATGCGCCCTCGACCGCCGCGAAGCTCGCGAACGGTGCGCCGTCGAGCACCACGTCCGACCACACCTCGTCCGACACGAGCGCGAGCCCGCGCTCCGCGGCGAATGCGCCGATCGCCTGCACCTCGTCGGGGAGCCACAGCGTGCCCATCGGATTGTGCGGGTGGCACACGACGATCGCGCGCGTGCGCGGCGTGACCGCCGCACGCAAGCCGTCCAGCGTGAACCGTCCGCCATCAGGCATCCACTGTCGCAGCACGGCGCCCGCTCGTCGGGCCGTTTCGGCCACGAGAAAGTCGACCGGATCCTGCACCACGACCTCGTCGCCCTCGCAGATCACGTGCTGCGCGACGAGATCGAGTGCGCTCGCCGCCGAGTTCGTCGCCACCACGCGCGCCGCATCGACCGCCGCACGCTTCTCGCGCACGAAGTGCCGCGCCACCGCGTCGCGAAAGGCCGGCAGGCCCAACGGCGGCCCGTAGCTCAGGTGCGGCTTCGCGACGTAGCGCGCGATGGCGTCGGTCACCTCGCGGGCGACGGGCAGGTCGGGGTCCGCGGCCGTCAGTGGAATGACACCGGGCTCGACCGTGGCCCAGCGCAGGTTGAACGCCCGCTCGCGCAGCGCGGTGAAATCGGGGGTCCAACGTGGCTCTGGCGAAGTCTGCATGGCGGGCACCGTAGCGATCCCTCAGCGGTTGACGCGCACCGCGCTCGGTTCGACCTGCGCCAGCGGAACCACGGGCGTTGTGCCCGCGAGCGGAGCCAGAAACGCCGCCTGAAGCCGGCGTCCTTCCATGAACATGCGACGGTGGTGCGGTCGCCGCAGCCCGCTGTAGAGGGCGAATGCGCTCGCCACGCCGCTTCGGCCGCGAACATCCGCCAGCACGCACCGAAGCACTGCGGCATCGACGAGGGCTCCGTTCGCACCCTGGCTCGTGAACGGCAGGCACGCGTGCGCCGCATCGCCGACCAGCGCGATGTTGCCGCGCGCGAGGGCCGCGAGCGGCTCGAGGTCGCGGGTGGCCCACAGGTGCGAGCGCTGGAAGTTGGTTCCCGAGAGAGCGACCGCCACCTCGGGCGCCCATCCCTGGGTCCGCTCTGCCGCGAACGCGCGCAGCGATTCCGACGTCGCGGCGACACCCGTCCAGCGCCGCGCGTCGAACTGCACGAACCACACCACGCGCTCGTCGCCCTCCGCAAGCATCCCGACGGCAAGCCCGCCCTCCTCATCGTGGAACTTGTGAAACGCGGTCCCGAGCGACCGCGCAAGCGCCGGCGCATGGGCCACCGACACGATCTCCTTCACCACCGTTTCGCCGAGCCGAGCCTGCGGAAACGCCATGCCACGCACGCGCGACTGGGCGCCATCGCAGCCGAAGAAGAGGTCGCCCTCGACCACGCGCCCATCCGCGAGCGTCACCGCCCGCGCGCCCGCCGAGCAATCCTCGGCCAATCCCGTGCAGGCCGCACCCTCGATGAACTCCGCTCCGGCCGCCGCCTCGCGCAGCATGTGCAGGAACCGCTCCCGCCCGACGCAGACGGCGGCCTCGATCGCCTGCTCCGACAGCACGCGTCCATCGGCCGTCCGCAGCACCACGCGGTCGATGCGGCGCCCCGCGCTGCGCCAGTCGAACTCGGGCGCGATCTCGTCGAGCGCCGCCAGTCCGTTCGGCATGAGGATGAAGCCCATGCCGGCAGGCGCGCCCGCCGCGCGGCGCTCGATCACCATGCGCGACTCGCCCGCGGCAGACCCACGCAGGGCTGCAGCCACGGCGCATCCGGCAACGCCACCGCCAATCATGATCGAACGCATGTGAGCCTCCTCGCATGCGCGCGCCGCCCGAGACGATGGGCGTGTATTGCGCGCAGGCACGGGGCTTCCGCGCGAGGCGCCGCGTTCTCTCAGCGGACGGCGGATTTCGCGGAGGTTTCCGCGCCGCGCTCGCCCGCCCGCACCGCGCATCCAAGGCGGTTTGGCCCAGGCGGCAGGGGGCAGGTCGCATAGGCGGTGAAGCTGCAGGGCGGGTTGTAGGCCCGATTGAAGTCGAGGGTCGCTCGCCCATCGACGGGCGCCGCCACCTCGAGAAACCGCCCGCCGCCGTAGGTCTCGCCGCCATTCGTCGCGTCGCCGAACACGACGAACAGCCGCCCGCCCGCGCCCGCCGTCGCGACGAACTCGTGGCGCGCGCCGGCCAGCTCGAACCCGAGCCGCGCCGCCACGGGCTGCTCCTCGACAAAGCCGGTCACGTTGGTGATGGCGATGACCTCGCCCGCCTTCGCAGGGCGGACCTCGGCCTGCACGACCAATTCGGGATCGAAGGCGAAGAGGTCGATGCCCGTGAAGCCGGTGCGCACGGGGCTCGCGTTGTCGCGCACCCGCAGCGCCAGCCGTCCGTTGCGCCGCACCAGCGTGCACGACACGGGGCCGCTGCGGATCACCGACGGCGTGCCTGCATCGTCCGCAGTCAGCGCTTCCGCGTGCTGCGCTCCCGCGCGCCTGAAGCGCACCTGCTGCCCGTCCATCTCGAAGGTGCCGACGAACTCCTCGGCGCAGTTCGGATAGCGCAGTGCCGCCGTCGCGCCCGCGCCGAAGGTCTGGGCGCCGTCGGTCAGGAAGTCGAGCCCCACGAGGGTGAGCCATCCGTCCTCGGCGCGCAACGCGGCAAGGCGCTGTGCGTGCCACGCATCTCTCTCTCGCGCGAGCTCTGCAACCGTCTTCGAGGTGATGGATGCTGGATCAGTCGTGCGATCGGACATGGTCATGCATCCTGACGCCGCAAACATCGCGGCCATGAAGAGAACGCTCGAGGCGAGGGGCGAACAGGAACGAGCTGCCCGAGGAAACGCGATCATCGCGGCGCATTCTGCCATGCACTCACCCGGTGCGCGCTCCGGTCCGGGCTCGGTCTCAGGCATCGGCAGCGGGGCAGATCGCAGACCACCCGCGTCAAAACGAGAGCCCCCCGCGGAGGTGGGATCCGCGGGGGGCGAGAGCGGGGCCTTCGCGTGGGCGGCCCCGCCGTGGTGGTCTGGAACAAGGTGTTGGCGTCGATCGGTGAGTGCTCCCGCCATGCATGTGAGGACATGCTTTCGGGGGACGGCTCTGCGAACTCCTTGCGCGCCGTGCCGGTGCGAGACAGATCCGTCTACTCGCCAGCCTTCCGTGTCGTTGCCTGAACCTTGTGAACTGCGCCGGGTGTGTCGGAGTCCTCAGCAGACACCCGGACGAGTGACCATGCGTGATATCCGGCTTCCATTCCTGTCATGTGGTCTGCCGTTGCTGCACCGCGGGCGCAACTCGGACAGATTGAGCCACCTCCTGTGGCGCATGGTCAGTCGCTGCAGCGGGATTGCCTCCGCGCTGCCACCAGTCTCCAGCCGCACACGTCTGGTTCGGTCGAGCGCGGTGCGGCGCGCTCGACCGTGTCTCCCGCCTTGCGGCGGGAGCATGTGTCCTTCAAGCCCGCCCGCAGGCGGACGCGTTGTCACTTCGCCGGCGCGTCAGCTGCAGCCCATGCTGTTGCCGCAGTTCAGGCAGCGGTAGCACGTTCCGTTGCGCACCGTGATCGAGCCGCAGCCATCGCATGCGGGTGCATCGCCCATCAGTGCCGCATTCGACGCGTCGAGCGCATTCGCGGCGACGGTCTTGGCGGTCCGCTCGACTGCAGTGACCGCCTCGATCACCACCTTGCCTCCGATCGTCGTCTCGGAGAAAGCGGCGACGCTGTGCGAGGTCACCGTGCGGGTGACAGGCGCAGTGGGAACCGCAGTCGGGCTCGTGTCGGAGCGCTCGCTGCGAGCGCCCTCCAGCTTGACCGCCTCGAGCGCATTCTCGCGACGCATCGCCCAGCCGCTTGCCGGCGTGCTGTTCAGTCCCCCGCTCGATCCTTGAGCGCATGCTTCCTCCTTGCGAGTTTCAGCGCGGCTCTCGCCGCGGGTTTCGATGAGGCCCGCCGACATCGGTTCGGGGTGGCCGCCTGCGCGACGCGGAGCGTTCTGCTCGCGGTACCCCGGAATGAACTGCATGCCCAGCCAGCGGAAGATGTAGTCGACCAGGCTCTTCGCGAACGGAATGTCGGCGTTCGTGGTCATGCCCATCGGCTCGAAGCGCTGGTGAGCGAACTTCGTGACCAGGCTCTCGACCGGCACTCCGTACTGGAGCGCGACCGACACCGCGGTGCCGAGCGAGTCCATCAGGCCGCCGATGGTCGAGCCTTCCTTGGCCATGGTGATGAAGAGCTCGCCGGGGCGACCGTCCTCGTAGAGGCCGGCGATGAGGTAGCCCTCGTGACCGGCGACGTTGAACTTGTGCGTGATCGACTCGCGGGTGTCGTTCAGGCGGCGGCGCATCGGGCGCTCGATGATCCGCTCGACCACGCGCTCGACCACGATCTCGCGCACCTCGGTCGGCAGCGCTGCCGGCACCGCGGCAACCGCCTCGGCCGTGAGCGCCTCGGTGAGGAGCTCCTTCTGCTCCGCGGCGTCGGTGACGGGCTCGTGATTTGCCTCGACCTTCGCCTCGGCCTTCGCTTCGACCTTGGCTTCGACCTTCGCTTCCACCTTGTCGTCGTCCTTCTCTTCCTTGTCGGACTTGGTGGAGAGCGGCTGGCTGAGCTTGCAGCCGTCGCGGTAGAGGGCGTTGGCCTTGAGGCCGAGCTCCCAGCTCAGGCGGTAGCACGCGCCGATGTCCTCGACCGATGCGTCGTTCGGCAGGTTGATGGTCTTCGAGATCGCGCCCGTGATGAAGGGCTGCGACGCAGCCATCATGCGGATGTGGCCCTCGGGCTTGATGAAGCGCGTGCCAAGCGGACCGCAGCGGTTCGCGCAGTCGAACACGGCGAGGTGCTCGTCCTTGAGGTGCGGCGCGCCTTCGATGGTCTGCGTGCCGCAGATCTTGCGGTTGAGCGCGTCGATCTGCTTGCGGGTCAGGCCGAGCGCGCGCAGGCCATTGAACGAGAAGTCGTTCTTCGCGGCCGCTGCGTCGATACCGCAGGCCTTGAGGACGTTCTCAGGCATCGACCACGCGCTGAACGAGAAGGCGATCTCGAACACGGTCGGGAGCGAGTTCTCGACGCCGACGAGCTGCTCGTGCGTGTAGCCCTTCGCGAGGAGGAAGTCGCGGAAGGTGCCCGCGCCCGCCTCATCGGTGCCGTCGACGGCGGGCAGCTTCACGTCGAGGCTCAGCGAGCCCATGACGTGCGTGACCATGTCGTCGGCCTGCTCGGCGGTGTAGCCGAGCGCGCGGATGGCCGGGCGCAGCGACTGGTTGGCGATCTTGAAGTAGCCGCCGCCCGCGAGCTTCTTGAACTTGACGAGCGCGAAGTCGGGCTCGACGCCCGTCGTGTCGCAGTCCATGAGCAGGCCGATCGTGCCGGTCGGCGCGATGACGGTGGTCTGCGCATTGCGGAAGCCGAACTTCTCGCCGTAGTTGAGCGCGTCGTCCCAGCAGGCGATCGAGCGCTCGAGCATCTTGTCGGCGTTGGCGAGGTTGACCTTGCCCGCCTTGATGATCGAGTGGTCGATCGGCACCGGACGGATGCGGAGCGCCTCGTACTCGCTGCTGTCGCGCGACATGCCGAGGGCGGCGCGGCGGTGATTGCGGATCACGCGCAGCATGTTCTCGCGGTTCTCGGCGTAGCCGGCGAACGGCCCGTGCTCGGCGGCAAGCAGCGCGCTCTCGGCGTACGAACGGCCCGTGAGGATCGCGGTGAGCATGCCGCACACCGCGCGGCCTTCCTCGCTGTCGTAGGGAATGCCCGCCTGCATCAGCATCGCGCCGAGGTTGGCGTAGCCGAGGCCGAGCGTGCGGTAGCGCCACGAGAGATCGGCGATCTCCTTCGACGGGAACGCAGCCATGAGCACCGACACCTCGAGCACGATCGTCCAGAGGTTGATCGCGTGCTCGTAGCCCTCGAGATCGAATCGGCGCGAGGTCGAGTCATAGAACTTGAGGAGGTTGATCGACGCGAGGTTGCAGGCCGTGTTGTCGAGGAACATGTACTCGGAGCACGGATTGCTGGCGTTGATGCGACCGCCGGTGGGGCAGGTGTGCCACGCGTTGATCGTGGTGTCGTACTGCACGCCCGGATCGGCGCAGCGCCACGCCGCGAAGTTGATCTCCTCCCAGAGTTCCTTCGCCTTGATGGTCTTGGCGACCTTGCCGTCGGTGCGGCGGAGGAGCTGCCAGTCGCCGTCGGCGTCGATCGCGTCGAAGAACGAGTCGGGGATGCGGACCGAATTGTTCGAGTTCTGGCCGCTGACGGTGTAGTAGGCCTCGCCGTTGAAGTCGTAGTCGAGCTTGAGCTTGAACTTCTCGGCGAGCTTCTTCTGGTCGTCGCCGAGGACCTTCATGCCCTCGACGAGCGCGGCGACCTTGATCTCCTCGCGGACCTTCCAGTTCACGAAGCCCTCGATGTCGGGGTGATCGAGGTCGAGGCAGACCATCTTGGCCGCGCGGCGGGTGGTGCCGCCCGACTTGATGGCGGCCGCGGCGCGGTCGCCGATCTTGAGGAAGCTCATGAGGCCCGAGCTCTTGCCGCCGCCCGAGAGCGGCTCGTTCTCGCCGCGGCACTGGGAGAAGTTGGTGCCCGTGCCCGAGCCGTACTTGAAGAGGCGCGCCTCGCGCGTCCAGAGGTCCATGATGCCGCCCTCGCCGACGAGGTCGTCCTTCACCGCCTGGATGAAGCACGCGTGCGGCTGCGGGTGGGTGTACGCGTCGCTCGCGAGCTTGGTCGCGCCCGTCCGGTGGTCGGCGATCCAGTGGCCCTGCGCGGGACCCGAGATCCCGTACGCGTAGTTGAGGCCCGTGTTAAACCACTGCGGGCTGTTCGGCGCGGCCATCTGCGTGAGCAGCATGTACGCGAGCTCGTCGTAGAACGCCTCCGCGTCCTTCTTGGTCGAGAAGTAGCCGAACTTCTCGCCCCAGTGCGTCCAGCAGCCGGCAAGGCGGTGCACGACCTGCTTGACCGACTTCTCAGGGCCGGTGACGGGCTTGCCCGCCGCGTCGACCACGGCCGCGCCGGTCGCGTCGACCTGCGGCACGCCGGCCTTGCGGAAGTACTTGCTGACCACGATGTCGGTCGCCAGCTGGCTCCAGGCCGCTGGGATCTCCGCGTCCTTCATCTCGAAGACGGTCGAGCCGTCGGAATTCGAGATGCGGCTGGACCGCTTGGTCCATTCCACGGTGTCGTACACGTTCTGTCCGGACTTGGTGAAGCGGCGCGAGATCTTCATTGTCGGGGGCTTCCTGCGCGGTCGAGCGGGCGGAGAGGGGTGCTGTCGTTGCGGACGGTCGGAGTCGCTGAGAGTTGAGGAGTGAGGCGGCGTTGCGCCCTGCGCGGCGTTCCCTGTCGGAGGAGTCGTGAGAAGGACTCTCGAGGAAGGGCGACGCGCGGGGGGCGGGCCGGATGTGATTCAATGTGCGCCGGCAGGCACGCGGTTTCCGCAACATTGCGTGCGGAGCTCGGGTGCGGCGAGTCCGTCGACCATCGGGAGCGTGAGCCCCGCCTGGTCCTGGTACTTGCCCTTCTTGTCGGCGTAGCTGGTGGCGCAGACGCGGTCGGCCTTCAGGAAGACCATCTGCGCGATGCCCTCGTTGGCGTAGATCTTGGCCGGGAGGGGGGTGGTGTTCGAGATCTCGATCGTGACCTTGCCGCGCCACTCGGGCTCGAGCGGGGTGACGTTCACGATGATGCCGCAGCGCGCGTACGTCGACTTGCCGACGCAGATGGCGAGGATGTCGCGCGGGACATGGATCTCCTCGACGGTTTCGGCGAGCGCGAAGGAGTTGGGCGGGATGATGATGTGGTCGCGGCCCGTCTGCGCGGTGTCGATCGTCACGAACAGGTCGTTCGTGAAGTTCTTGGGGTCGACGACCGCGGTGCCGCCGCTGGTGGCATTGGTGAAGATCTTGAACTTGGTGCCGACGCGCACGTCGTAGCCGTAGCTCGACACGCCAAAGCTGACCACGCCTGGCCGCTTCTCGTTCGACGCGAAGGGCTCGATGTGCACGAGCTCACGGATCTGGGTGTCACTCAATACTGGCATGCAGCACACCGAACGCGAACCCCACCGGCTCGCACGGTCCCGATCGAGCGCGCCACCATGCGTTGCTCGTTCGGGTGCCTCTGTTGCAGGTCGCACGTCCTTGCGACCTGTTGCCTCTTCAAGTTGAACTTCGTTCCTGGCGCACGGCACGCATCGAAGGTCGTCGCAGACTTGCCTCGCGCAGCCGCGGACCGTCAGGTCGCGAGTGGGCAGGGCATCGTTCAGGCGCGTGCCCCCCGGCTCATTCGACGTGTGGGGGCAGTCTGGACCTGACGAGTCCGAGAACTTTCGATGTGTGTGGTGCAGACGACCTGCGAATCCACCAGTCGTCTGATCCCGATCCTACCCCAACCTATTGGGGTCGCAAGAGAGAACTACCCCAAGACCTTGTTCTTTTCGAACTTTTTGAGACTCGGTTCGAAATGCCCGCAACCAAGTCAAACTGACCGCCGCGAAGGGGTGGCCGCCCTGGAGCGGACTCGTTTCGCGGGGGGGGGACCGTACCACCACGGCGCAACCGACAGCACCCGACGGAAGGGAGGTGGAAAACCTGTATCCCCCGTCCGCGGTCGCGTGTCGTGTGCGCCGCCGGCACCCCGCCCAAGCCGTAGGATCGCGCCCGTGACGCTTCCCGCCGAGACCGATCCCGCGCGCCTTGATCCCGCGCTCCTCGTCCATCTGACCGACGCGCAGCGGACGGCTGTCCTCCATGCGGCGGGGCCTGCGCTCGTCCTGGCCGGTCCGGGTTCGGGCAAGACCCGCGTCATCACCCGGCGCATCGCGGCGCTGATCGCGCGTGGTGTGCCGCCGTGGCAGATCCTGGCCCTCACCTTCACCAACAAGGCCGCCGGCGAGATGCGCGAGCGCGTGGCGCAGCTGGTCGCGCGCGAGGACGGTTCGCGCACGGGGCTCGTCGTCTCGACCTTTCACTCGCACTGCGCCGCGATCCTGCGCCGCTTTGGCGACCGCGTGGGCCTGCAGCCCGGATTCTCGATCTACGACGCGGGCGACCAGAAGGACGCCATCAAGAGCGCGCTCGAGGAGTCGGGGCTCTCGAGCACGCAGTGGACGCCCGCGAGCGTGCTCAGCGAGATTTCCGACGCCAAGAACAAGCTCCGCGACGCCGCGGCGTACCTGGCCGAGGCAAACGACTTCTGGACCCGCTCGGTGGCGAAGGTCTACAAGTCCTACGAGGAGACCCTGGCCCGCTCGAACGCCGTCGACTTCGACGACCTGCTGCTCAAGGTCGCGCTGCTTCTCAAGAACGACGCCGAGGTCCGCGAGACCCTCCAGAACCGCCACCGCTGGGTTCTGGTCGACGAGTACCAGGACACCAACCACGCGCAGTTCGTGATCGCCCACGCGCTGGCGGAGCGCTCGCGCAACCTCTTCGTCGTCGGTGATCCCGACCAGTCGATCTACGGCTGGCGCGGCGCCGACATCTCGAACATCCTCGAGTTCGAGGAGCAGTTTCCCGGCGCGCGGGTGATCCCGCTCGGCGAGAACTTCCGCTCGACGTCGCACATCGTGGCGGCGAGCGCGGGGCTCATCACCCACAACCGCCGACGCAAGCACAAGGAGCTCTCGACCGGCCTCGGCGAGGGGCTTCCCGTGCGCATCCTCAAGGCCAACGACGAGCACGAGGAGGCCGACCGGGTCGCCGACATGCTCGCCGAGCGCGCCGCGGCGGGCGTCCCGTGGCGCGCGATGGCGGTGCTCTACCGCATGAACGCGCTGTCGCGCGTGGTCGAGGACGCGCTGCGCCGCCGCGGCATCCCCTCGACCGTGGCGCGCGGGACCGCGTTCTACGACCGCAAGGAGATCAAGGACGCGATGGCGTACCTGCGCGTGTGCGCCAACCCGCGCGACGAGGTCTCGCTGCGGCGCATCATCAACACGCCGGCGCGCGGGATCGGCGACACGAGCGTGCGCAAGATCGAGGCCTACGCGGTCTCGAACGGCCTGCCGCTCATCTCTGCCTTCGCGCAGGCCGCGAACGCGGGCATCGTGTCGGGCAAGATCGGCAAGGCGGTGGACGGCTTCGTGGCGATGATCCGCGATTTCGCGCGGTCGCTCGACGAGCGCGTGCCCGGCGACCTCGCGTCGTTCGTGTCGGAGGTGCTCGAGACGAGCGGCCTCGACAAGCTCGACGACCACTCGACCATCGAGGAGCGCGAGCGCGTGGCCAACCTCGAGGAACTCGTCTCGGCGGCCGCGCAGTTCCGCCTGCCCGACGATGATCCGACCGCCGACGGCGAGGATCCCGCGCTCGCCGAGCCGCTTCCGCTGCAGCCGAACCTCGGCGACGCGCTGCGGCTGTGGCTCGAGAGCGTGTCGCTCGTGGCCGACGCCGACGCGATCGACCCCGAGCAGGGGAGCGTCACGCTCATGACCCTGCACGCGGCCAAGGGCCTCGAGTTCGACACTGTCGCCGTCGTGGGCGTCGAGAACGGCCTGCTGCCGCACATGCGCGCCGCGAGCGAGGGCGAGGACGGCATCGAGGAGGAGCGCCGCCTGCTCTTCGTGGGCATGACGCGCGCGGAGCGGCTGCTGCTGGTGAGCTCGGCCGCGGTGCGCACCGTGCGCGGCGTGCGGCAGGCGTCGATCGAAAGCGAGTTCCTGCGCGAGATCCCCGCATCGCACTGCGCCCGCACCGACCTCACCGAGCGCTACGCCGGCGGACGCATCGAGTACGACGACCCCGACGCGTTCAGCGACATGGACGTGGGCGAGATGTTCCCCATCGGCTCGATGGTGCGGCACCCGATCTTCGGCGTGGGCAAGGTCGAGTACCTCGCGCGCGGCTTTGGCGGCACGCGGGCGCGCATCGCCTTCCGCTCGGTGGGCCTCAAGACGCTCATCGTGGAGCACGCCAAGCTGAGCAGGGCGTGAAAGGGCTACGCGGCGGCGTTGCGCGCGGGATGCGCCGCCAGCGCGCCCATCGCGTCGAACGCAGCGGCCTTGTAGAGCTCGGTGAGCGTCGGGTAGTTCAGGCACATCTCGGCGAGGTGCTGCATCCCGTGCGCCGACTGGATGGCGAGCTGCCCGAAGTGCACGAGCTCCGTCGCGTCCTCGCCCACCACCGACACGCCGAGCAGCGCCCGCGTGCGCCGGTCGAAGACGGCCTTGAGGAGCCCCTGGTCGTCGCCGAGCATGCGGCCGCGCGGGTTGTCGCGGTAGTGGGCGCGCCCGACCACGACGTCGCGGCCGCCGTTGCGCGCCTCCTCCTCAGTCAGCCCGACGGCGCCGATGGCGGGAATCGTGTAGATCCCCATGGGCACCGTGTCGGCGATCCGGGTGAGGAAGGGGATGCCGAACATGTGGCACGCCGCCACGCGCCCTTGCTCCATGCTGGTCGAGGCGAGCGCGGGAAAGCCGATCACGTCGCCCGCCGCGAACACGCTCTGGCAGGCGGTGCGGTAGTGCGAGTCGACCTTGATGTTGCCGCGCTCGTCGGGCTGCACGCCGATCGAATCGAGGCCGAGGCCGCGCGTGTTCCCGTTGCGCCCGAGCGACCAGAGCACGCAGTCGCTGTCGATCGCGGTGCCGTCGTCGAGCGTCGTGCGGGCGCGGCCGTCGGCGAGGCCCTCGACGCGTGACACGGAATGGCCGAAGCGCAGGACGATTCCCGCGTCCTCCATGCCGTGCGTGAGCACATGGCGGATCTCCTCGTCGAGGAACCGCATGAGCGTGGGGCGCGGCTCGATGAGCGTGATGTCGACGCCGAGCTCGGCGAAGATGCTGGCGTACTCGCTGCCGATCACGCCGGCTCCGACGACCGTGAGCGAGTGCGGCATGCGCTCGAGCTCGAGGATGCCGTCTGCGTCGACGATCGCGGGATGGCCGAAGTCGACGTTCCTGCCGCGCGCCGGCGATGAGCCGGTCGCGACGAGGATGTACTCGGTCGAGAGGAGCTGCACGCTGCCGTCGTCCGCGGTCACCTTCACGGTGTGCGCGTCGACGATCTCGCCCCGGCCGTGGATGATCTCCACGCCCGAGCCCTCGAGGCGCTCCTCGATGTGGTCGTGCTCCTCCATCTGCACGAGCGTGCGCCGCGCCATGAAGCGCTGCATCGAGATGCCCTTGGGCATCACGTTCTCGTAGCCGGGAATCGGCCTGCGCCGCAGCGCGCTCGCGACGAGCGCCGTCTCGCGCAACACCTTCGAGGCGACGGTCCCGGTGTTGACCATCGCGCCACCCGGCCGGGGCAGCAGCTCGACGATGGCCGCGCGGCGACCGTACTGCGCGGCGACCAGCGCGGCCTTCTCGCCCGCTGGCCCGGAGCCGATGGAAATGAGGTCGTAGGACCGCACGGGTCGGCCATCGGCCCGCGCGATGCGCGACTTCAGCGGCACGGCCGTTTCCGCCGCCCTTTCTCGGTCCTGGAGGGGAATCGGCGGGAAAACGGCGGGGAATGGGGTGAACGCAGAAGCAAAGGGCCCGGCTCGCCTCGTGGCAAGCCGGGCCCGTCTGTGTGCGATTTCTCGAGCGACGCCCGAGCGTCCTACTTGCAGCAGCCCGTCTGGCTCATGACGAACGACCACTGGTCGACCTCGTCGCGGATGCGCAGCTCGAGCGGCTTGCCCTGCCCGTGGCCCGCGTCGCGGTCGACCCACAGCATGATCGGATCCTGTGCGGCGTCGTTTCCGGCAAGCGCCTGCATGCGCGCCACGAACTTGCGGGCGTGCAGCGGGTGCACGCGCGAGTCGTTCTCTCCTGCGGTCACCAGCAGCGCGGGGTACTTCTCGCCCTTGCGGATGTTGTGGTAGGGCGAGTATGCGAAGAGCGTCTTGAACTGCGCGGGGTCCTCGCTGGAGCCGTACTCGGGCACCCAGTAGCGCGCGATGAGGAAGTCCTGGTAGCGCACCATGTCGAGGAGCGGCACAGCCACGATCGCGGCGGCGAAGAGGTCCGGCCGCTGCGTGCTCGCGACGCCCGTCAGGAGTCCGCCGTTCGAGCCACCCTCGATCGCCAGGCGCCTGGAGCTCGTGTACTTGTTCGCGATCAGCCACTCGGCGCAGGCGTAGAAGTCGTCGAAGACGTTCTGCTTGCTGCCCTGCATGCCCGCGCGGTGCCAGTCCTCGCCGTACTCGCCGCCGCCGCGGAGGTTGGCGACGACGTACACGCCGCCCGCATCGAGCCACGGCACGAGCGTGCCGTTGAACGCAGGCGTGAGCGACACGTTGAATCCGCCGTAGCCGTAGAGCAGCGTGGGATTGTCGCCGTTGAACGCCATGTCCTTGCGGCGCACGATGAACATCGGCACCTCGGTGCCGTCCTTCGACTTGGCGCGCTTCTGCTCGACCGTGTAGGCCGAGAGATCTCCCGGAATCTCGGTCCGCGCCCACTCGAGGAACTTCGGGTGCATCACGTCGGTCTGGAAGATCGTGCGCGGCGTGGCGTAGCTCGTGTAGGTGACGAACGCCTCGGTGCGCTTGTGGTCGGTCGAGACGCTCGCCGTTCCGAGCCCGGGCAGGGGGATCTCGTGCAGCACCTTGCCCGTGAAGTCCATGACCTCGAAGCGCGAGCAGACGTCCTTCGACCAGCTCGTCACGAAGCAGTCCTTCGCGACCGACACGCCCTCGAGCACCATGTCGGCGCGCTCGGCGAGGATGGTCTTCCAGTGCTCGCGCGCGGGCTTGGCGAGATCGATCGCCTGCACGCTGCCCTTGGGGCTGCCGAAGCTCGTGGTGATGTAGAGCGTGCTGCCGATCACGTCGATCGGGTCGAAGCGGCCGTCGAGGCCCTCCGCGAGGACGGTCTTCTGGAGCTCGCCCTTCTCGAGCCACGGCCCGAGCGGCGCGATCCACAGGTCGTTCGCCTGCCAGCCCTTGGAGAGCGAGCCGATCAGCCACTTGCCGTCGGTCGACGGTCCTGCGCCTGGGATCTCGCTCGGCACGGTCTGCTTGAC
>JBIIRG010000194.1:0-5764 GCA_044341665.1 Phycisphaerales bacterium
CGAAACGGATTGCCCCGCACGCGCCGTCCCACGGAGTCCGCCCGCGAGTCCGAGCAGCACCACGAGCCGAGGCTCCTGCACCGGCCAGCGCGCGCGTTCCGCGAACGCACGACGCACCGCCTCCGCCCCTGGGCCGATCGTGATGACGGGCAGTTTTCCGAAGCGCTGGAATGCGCGGCGCTCGAACCCAAGCGGGCAGAACACGAGCGGTGGCTCGGCCTCGATCAGGATCTCGTCGGTCGCGTGATGCGCGTCTGACATGCGGGCGAGGGTAGCGAAACAGCAACTCGACAGCGGCGGGGGAGCCGCTATCATCTCCGCCTTCCCCTAGACCCGACACGCGGTTTCCAAACCGGTTTCTCGATGGCCCCATCGTCTAGCCTGGTCTAGGACACCTCCCTTTCACGGAGGTAACGAGGGTTCGAATCCCTCTGGGGTCACTCAACGACGAACGCCCTCGGCTCCGCCGGGGGCGTTCGTCGTTGTGTGACCCTGCGTCCTGCATGGGGCGGGTGCGGTCTTGGCACGGGCGGCCGGCTGGCGTCGCCCCATGCAGTCCGCGCGCGGTCGCGCCCTCCTCGTTCGGCGTGGTCTCCGCGGCGCGTTGCGCCGCTTCGAGCACGCCTTTCTCGTCGGTTGCTCCCGCGCAAGAGGGATGTCGGATCGAGGCCGTTGGCCTCGATTTCGAATCCCTCTGGGGTCACTCAAGGACGAACGCCTTCCAGGAGGACGCCCTCGGCTCCGCCGGGGCGCGTACGCAAAACGGTGCGCGCGCGCGGGGGATCGCTACCATCCCGACCCTCTCCGGGAATCAAACTCCATGATGGACATCCTGCTCAGCGCGCCCGACGTCGTCACGACGACCGTGGCAAATCCCGCCTCTCTCAAGATGTGGGCGTACGTCGGCTTCATCGGCCTTGTCGTCCTGTTTCTCGCGCTCGACCTCGGCGTGTTCCATCGCGAGGCGCACGAGGTCTCCATGAAGGAGGCGGCTGGCTGGTCGGTCGTCTGGCTCACCTGCGGCATCGCGTTCGCGGGGTTCGTCTACAAGGCCTATGACGCGCACTGGCTTGGGCTCGGCCTCGACACGCCGCGCTACAACACGCATGAGCTGGCCGGGACGAGCCCCGACCAGCCGATCATCATCAGCGGAGAGGTCACGGGAGCAGAGGCCGCCAAGCAGTACCTCGTCGGCTACGTCGTCGAGAAGTCGCTGGCGATGGACAACATCTTCGTCATCGCGCTGATCTTCGCGTTCTTCGCGGTGCCGGCGAAGTACCAGCACCGCGTCCTCTTCTGGGGCATCATCGGCGCGTTGATCATGCGCGGCGGCATGATCGGCCTCGGCGCGGGCCTGATCCTCAAGTACCAGTGGATCCTGATCGTGTTCGGCGGATTCCTCGTGCTGACCGCGCTCAAGATGGCGCTCATCAAGGGCAACGACGACCCGTCGCAGAACTTCGCGGTCAGGCTCTGCAAGAGGTTCCTACCCACGGTCGACTTCTACGACGGCCAGCGGTTCTTCACCAAGCGCACGCTCGCCCCGACCTACAGCAAGGACCCCGCGACGGGAAAGCAAGTGCAGGATCCAGCGCCCCCCGGCACGCTGTCCGCCCGCTGGGCGATCACGCCGCTGTTCCTGGCGCTGATCCTCGTTGAGGTCACCGACCTCGTCTTTGCGGTCGACTCGATCCCCGCGATCTTCGCGATCACCCCGGATCCGTTCATCGTCTTCACCAGCAACATCTTCGCGATCCTCGGTCTCCGGGCCCTGTACTTCTGCCTCGCAGCCCTGATCGCCAAGTTCCGGTTCCTGAAGCCGGCGCTGATCCTGATCCTGGCGTTCGTCGGCGTGAAGCTCCTGCTCCTCAGCGCGCCGCCGTACCTTGACGCCATCGGCATGGAGCCGCAGAAGTCGATCAAGATCGACACGACGCTCTCGCTCGTGATCGTTCTCGCGACGCTGGCGCTCGCGACGGTGCTCAGCGTGCTGATTCCGTCCAAGGCAAAGGCGTAGCGTCGGTCGGACGGGTCGCCGCGCGGGGACGTCCGCGAAGTCGTTGATCCGCCGAGCCTTCGGGAGGCGGGGCGGCTGGTGGGTCGACGCGTGGACAGGTGTGTTGAAACTGCTATACTGCACGCTTCGGCGTCCGAATCGGTGTGAGAGCCCTCGGACAACATCGCCGGCTTGGCCCCATCGTCTAGCCTGGTTCAGGACATATCCCTCTCACGGATAGAACAGGGGTTCGAATCCCCTTGGGGTCACTTAAAGACAGCGCCCTCGGCTTCGCCGAGGGCGCTGTCTTTGAGTGACTGGCGTCCTGCATGGGGCCGCACGGTGCGGGTGAGTTGCAGCGTTGCGCGCATCGCCCCATGCAGTCCGCACGCGGTCGCGCCCTCCTCGTTCGGCGTGGTCTCCGCGGCGCGTCGCGCCGCTCCGAGCACGCCTCTCTCGTCGGTTGCTCCCGCGGCCAAGGGGATGTCGGATCCCCGCCTGCGGCGGGGATTTCGAATCCCTGAGCTCGGATTCCTGAACTCGGTTCTCCCGTCCGCGCGCGGTGCCTTGGGCGGCGAGATCTTCGGCGCGTCCGTGCGATACTGCGGGCATGCCACCTGAACTACGGCCATTGCTGGCGATCGTGATCGTGATGGCGATCACGCACGCGGTGCTCAAGGTTCGTGCACGCGGTCAGGCCGCTCGTGCGCGGCGGGGTGCACGGCGTGCGGCGAATCCGCCGATAGACGCGGGGGATCTCGCCCAGATGGCCCCCGAGGACGCCCTCGCGCGGCTGCGCGACCGGGCACGAGACGCGAGCCACCATCCGTGAACACCGTCCGTCGCATCCCGATCGATGTCCCGAGCGACCCGCACGGCGCGGCGACGGCGCTGCACGTCGAGCGCGGCGCGATTGCGCGTCTTGAGGAGGTCCTCGCGGAGTCGGGTGTCGTGGTCACCGACCGCCGGGTCCTGCTTGTGGTCGACCGCAACGTGGGATCGCTCGCCGCGCGCGCGGCTGCGCGACTTGCTGCGGCTGGTGCGGAGGTCTCCGCCGTCCATCTCGAGGCGAGCGAGGTGAACAAGTCGCTCGCGTCGGTCGAGTCGATCTGGCAGGCGGGGCTCGCGCACCGTCTCGGGCGGGGTGGGCTGATTGCGGCAGTGGGTGGGGGAATCATCGGTGATGTCGCAGGGTTCGCCGCTGCGACCTTCCTGCGCGGCGTGGAGCTCATCCAGGTGCCAACCACGCTTCTGGCCATGGTGGATGGGGCGATCGGTGGCAAGACGGGCGTCAACCTCGACTTGCCCGGAGGCGGACTCGGCAAGAACCTGGCAGGCGCCTTCTGGCAGCCGAGGCTGACCGTCGCGGACCCCGATGCGCTCGACACACTCCCGCGGCGCGAGCTGCGCGCTGGCCTTGCGGAGTGCATCAAGCACGCGGTGATCGCGGGAGAACCGCTCTTTGGCGAACTGGAGTCGATCATCGAGCAGGCAGCGGCGGGTGACGCCCGCACCCTCGATCGCGTCGTGCCCGCTGCGGCCGCCGTCAAGGCTGGGATCGTGTCGCGCGATCCGCACGAGCAGGGCGATCGCGCGCTGCTCAATCTCGGGCACACCTTCGGCCATGCCATGGAGACCCTCCCGGGCGTCGGCCTGCTTCACGGCGAAGCGGTCGCGATCGGCATGGTGGCCGCGTGCCGATGCGCCGTGGCCCGCGGTGTGCTCGGGGCGTCCGATGCCGATCGGGTCGAGCGGCTGATTGCCCGCGCGGGTCTGCCTGTGTGTCTTCCGACCGATGCGGGCTCCACCGACGCTGGCGCGGAGATCCTCCGCCGCATGGGCTTCGACAAGAAGGTCGACCGACACGCGCTGCGTCTGATCCTGCCGCACGGCGTCGGCGATGTCCGCGTGGTTCCGGTGGCCTTGGCAGCGGGATCGGCGGGTGCGTTCGGTGAAGACGGCGTTCAGGCCGGCATCGCAGCGATCACCGCCGCTCGGTAGGACTTCAAATATTTCGGTGCCGCGTGCTCGCGCACCGATAACACCGCCCATGCGCGTCGTAGCGATCGTCAACCAGAAGGGTGGCTGTGGCAAGACCACAACCGCAGTCAATCTCGCCGCGGTCATGGCTCGCGACGGCGTTCGCACGCTGCTCGTGGACATGGACCCGCAGTCGCATTGCGCGGCGGGGCTTGGTGTTCCCGACCAACGCATCGAGCGCACCATCGCCGACGCTATGCTCAGCGAGCAGCCCCATCGCGAGCGGAGCGAGGAGTTCGTGTGGGAGGTCGGTCGCAACCTGCATCTCGCGCCTTCGAGCGTGTCGCTCTCGCTGCTCGAGGCTCCGAACGGTCCGCTCGCGACGCGATTCGACCGCGACCGGCGGCTGGCCCGCGTGCTCGCGGCGTGGAAGGACGACTTCGACTGGTGCGTGATCGACTGCCCGCCGACGATCGGCCTGCTGACCTTCAACGCGCTGCGGGCGTGCGACCTGGTGCTCATCCCGGTCGAGACCGGCTTCTTCAGCCTGAAGGGCGCTGAGAAGCAGATCCAGACCATCGAGGCGGTGGTGGGGCGCTTCGGCCGCGACATTCCGTTCAAGCTGCTGCCCACGCTCGTCAACGAGCGGCGAGCGCTCTCGCGCGACGTCGTGGATGCCCTCGCACGCCGCTGCCCAGACGCGCTGCTCCCGCTCGCGATCCGCGAGCACGAGGAACTGCGCGACGCGGCGAGCTACGGCCAGTCGATCACCGAGTTCGCGCCTGGGTCGGCCGCGGAAGGGGATTTCGAGGCTTTGGCAGCGTGGCTCCGCGCGCATGCGCCCGCGACGCGCGTGCTCGAGGACTTCGCATCGGAGCCCGTGCCCGTCGTCGAGTCGTTCCGCGTCGAGTCGATCGCAGCCGAGCCGCCTTCGTTCGACGCGCAGCGTGCTGCGGGAACGGTTGCGGCGCCGCGCGCGCCACACGGTTTCGAGCAGCCCGACCTCGTGCACGCACGATCCGGCCAGGCCCCGAGCGTCGTTGCTCCTCCGTCATCGCGCGATGCGACCGACGGTGGGCGCGCCGCGGACGTCGCGTCGCGCCTTCGCGCGCTGAACGAGCGCGCGAGGCAGGGCGGCATGGTGGGCGGCGGCTTCGGCCCGCGCGCACAGGCCGACGGGACCGTCGTGTTCACGCAGCCCTTCTCGCGACGCGCACTGTCGCTGGTCGGCGAATTCAACGGCTGGGATCCGCGCGCCACGCCCTTCCTCGAGAGCGCCGACCAGCGGCGACTCGAGGCCGTCGTGCGGCTTTCGCCGGGAACCCACGCCTATCGCATCGCCACCGACGGCGGCGAGACCCTCGACGAGTTCAACAACCTGCGCGACGAAGCGCTCGGCGCCAACATCGTGGTCGTCCCGGGCGCGCGCACCGCGGGTTCCGCAGGCATCCCTGCGACAGGGGAACGCATCCAATGACCGTTGCATCACAGTTCGACAGCTTGCCGGGCGGATGGCTTGCGGCGCGGCGCACGCTCGTGCTCGTCGGCCACCTGCCCGTCATGAGCGGGCTCTGGCTCTCGCAGTACGCCGATCGCGAGGCGCGCGAGAGCGGCCCCGTGTGCCTCGTGCGCGTGGCAGCCGACAGCGTCCAGCTCGAGCTCTTCCGCACGGGCTCCCGTCGGCCGTCGATCCGCCCGCAGGCCAAGTACGACGAGGCGCTTCGGGCGATCGCCCCCGTGGTGTCGCATTGGCTCGTGGTGCCGCAGACCTCGAGCACCGAGGCGCTC
>JBIIRG010000040.1:0-17219 GCA_044341665.1 Phycisphaerales bacterium
AACTTCTGCTCGAGTGCGCCGAGGACCTGTTGCTGCGGCGGTTGGCGGTGGATGGCACCGATGTCGCGCTTGCCGTCGGCATGCCGACGGACCGCGAGCGCGAGGCAGCGCGCGGCGTGGTGGCGCGCGTCGACGAGTTGCTGCGCGCAGACGCGATGCGGACGCTCTTTGCGGCGGATGCGCGGCTCGCAACGGACGGGGCTGTGTTCCGCGCGCGATTGCTCGCGGGGCTCGCGCGGGTGGTGGAGATGGACCTTGTCGCCGCAGAGGCGCGCTCGGGCGGCGCTGTGGATGGCGCGTCGGCTCACAGGCTGGCTGATACGTCGGTTGAAACGTCGGGTGCAGCGCGGGCGCGCGCTGCAGCATCGCTGGACGAAGCCGCGCGCTCGGAGCTGCCGTTGCCCTCCGAGATCGGCGCGATCCTGGCCTTGGCGCGCGTGCGCGCCGGCTGCGCCGACCGTTCGACGCAGGAGCGGCTGCTCGCACAGGCGCAGGCGGCCGACGATGCGATGCGCGCGTTCGTGGCGCGCGTCGAGGCGTGGAGGCGCGACGACGCAGCGCGTGGTGGCGATGCGGCGGCGTTTCCGGCGGTGATGTCGAGGGATGGGCGGCGCGGCGCGTCGACGGGAAGCGGAGCGCTCGCGGCCGTGATACTTGGTGCGACGGCGGAGGCGCGTGCGCGACTCGAGCGTGGCGAGAACGCGGAGCGCGTGTCGGCGCCGTTCGCGCGGGCGCTCCGCGAATGCGTGGATGGCGCGGATCGCGCGCAGTCGCTTGCGCGGCTTCGTCGCGTGGCCGCGGCGCTCGCGATGCGGCTCGACGGGCCGGCGCGCATGCTCGCGCGGGCGGACGACGCTCCCCTGCTCCTTCGCGCGCTGGCGGCGTGTTCGCCGGCCGAGCCGACGTTGCTCGCCGAGCAGGCGGCGCGGCTTTCCGCCTTCGCGCGCGATCCGATCGCGGCGCCGTGGCTTGCCGTGCCGCTGGCGCGGGTGCTGCGCGAGCAAGGTCAGACGCGCGAGGCCATCGGAATCCTCGTTGACCTCGTCGATGGGGCGCCACAGGTCGAGGGCGCGGGCGATGCGATCGAGATCGCGCTCGCGCTTGCCCGCGTCGAGGCAGCGTGGTCGGCCGAGGGCGAAGTGGCGCTCGACCGCGCGCTCGATGTCGCGGCGCGGCACGCAGGCACGGCGGCGCTGCGCGACGAACGGGTCCTCGAGCGGGTCGATCTCGCGCTGTTCCCCCAGCACACGGCTGCATATGCGGCGCGCGCCGCGGAGATCCTGCAGGGCGTCTCGACGCGCACCGAGGTCCGCGACGCGCGCGACGTGCGCGCGCTTGAGATCGATGCGCTGCGGGCGGGCTCGGCGGCAGCCGCCGCGGGTGCTGTCGCCGAGCGCGCGACGATCGTGATCGATGGGCTTTCCGGCGCGCGCTCCGTGCCATCGCTGGTCACGCGCGCCGAGGCGGTGCGCGCGGCGATGCTGCTTGCGAGCGGGCGCCCGGCCGAGGCGGCCGCGGATGCGGTGCGGGTACTCGAGGAGCCGAGCGCAGACGAGCGGGTGGTCCTCCGCGCGGCGACGGTGTGGATGTCGGCCGCGACCGAGCGTGACGATGCGGTGGCGCTTCCCGCGGCCTTGCGCGCGCTGCTTGCGCGTGAACCTGCACGCGTCGAGCGCGTCCTGCCTGCGATCGAGCCCGCGATCATGCGTGCACGCGACCGCGTCGAGCTCGCGCTCGTCGAGGGCGACGCCGCCCGCGCGCGACGCGAATCGGAGAAGCGACTCCTCGTGCTCGCAACTGCGCTTGCCGACGCGGCGCCCGCCGAGCCGTCGCTCGCCGAGTCGGCAATCCTTGCCGAACTTGCGGCGGGGCGCATCGACGCCGCCGTGACGCGCGCGGAGCGATTGCTGCAGGACCTCGCGCGCACGCGGACCGGCGCCTCCGAGCCACCCGCGGATGAAGCGCGGCGGGCGACGTGGCTCCTTGCAGAGAGCCTGCGCGCGCGCGGCGCCGACGGGGCCGACGCCGACGCGCGCGCCCGCGCCTTCTCGTTGCTGCGCGAACTCTCGCCGCTTGGCGCGGCCGAGCGCGATCCGGTCTGGTGGCGCGCGCAGCTCGGTCAACTCGAGATCCTGTCGGACGACGCGGCGCGCGTCGGCGATATCCGCGCACGCATGAACCGACTCACCGCCATCGATCCGGCGCTCGGCGGCAAGACCCTGTCGAAGCGGTTCTCGGCGCTTCGCGCCCGGATCGAGAACGAGGCCCCGCGACGGAAGGACGGCACGCCATGACGGACGAGCAACCGGCGGAAAAGCACGAGGTGGACGGGCAAGAGGCGGAGAGGCACGCGGCGGGACCCACCCGCGCCAACGGCGCCACCAACGCGGGCGAACGCGCCCGCATCGACCGTTTCGAAGCCGCGTACAACCGCATCGATCGCGAGCTCCAGCGGCTGCTCGACGAGCCACGCGAGGGACGACGCCGCGGATTCGCGAGCTCCGTCCGGCAGATCGCGGCGGAGCGCCGTCACTTCGGCCGGCATCTCGACTTCCTGCTCGAGGCGGGCGAGCTTCGCAACGCGCTCGTGCACAACCGCATGGGCGCCGCCGAGTACATCGCCGTGCCCACCGAGGCGACGGTCGCGCAGATCGAGGCGATCGACGAGGAACTCCGCAGACCGCTTCCGCTGCGCATGTTTGCAGCCAAGGACGTCGTCACCGTGAGCGTCGACGATCGCGTCGGACACGTGCTCGCGCTCGTCAAGCAGAAGGGCTACGTGCGCTTTCCCGTGCGACGCGACGGACGCATCATCGCGCTGCTCACGGCCTCTGGCGTGGTGCGCTGGATCGCGTCCCACGACATCGATGCGTGCGCGCTGCCCCATCTCGCGCGGCAGGGTCGCTCGGGCACCGGGCGGCTCGACGACGAGATCCGCCTTTCCGACGGCGAGCGGATCATCTGCACGATCGCCGCGGTCTCGGTGGGCGAGGTCCTCGCGCGCGACCACCGCAAGGACGAGTTCGCCGTCATGGCGCGCGATGCGAGCGTCGAGACCGCGCTCGCTCTCTGGACACGCAATCCACGCCTCGAGGCCGTGATCATCACCGAGCACGGCCGCGCCGACGAAGCTCCGATCGGCATCGTGACCGCGACCGACCTCATCAAACTCCACTAGCCGGTACCTGGCACCTGCCGTGCACGACCGTGCACTGCCTGGCTCGTACCGCGCACGCGCGCCCTCCCACACAAGCACCTGTAGATACAGACCTTGCATCGCAGGAGTCCTGCGAGCGACATGTGCCGTCGAGTGACGGTGAGTGCACGACACGTGCCAGGCACCGTGTTCACGGGCCGAAGCGGGTGCGGATGCGGTCGCGCAGGTCGTCGAGCTTGGCGAGCTTGTCGCGGCGGCCGTCGTCGAAGAGCGGCAGCTGGCCGGCCGATTCGGTGACGCGGCTGGCGGCAAATCCGCAGAGCCGCACCGCGCGCCACTCGCCCACGGGCGTCGCGCGCACGAAGCTGGCGAGGAGCTCGCGCGCCAGGCTCCTCAGCTCGTGCGTATGGTCGGTCGGCGACGCGAGCGTCCGCGCGTGCGTGTGCGTGGCGAAGTCGCGAAAGCGGATCTTGATCGCCACCGTCTGCGCGTAGAGCCCCTTCGCGCGCAGCCGCCGCGCCACCTCGTCGGCCTGCGCGAGCAGCCGGGCCTCGATCGCCTTCACATCGAGGAGGTCCTCGAGGAACGTCTCCTCCTCGCCCACCGACTTGGCCGTGCGGTCGACCTCGACCTCGCGGTCGTCGATCCCGTGGCTCAGGCGGAACCAGGCGCGTCCCGCGTCGCCGAAGTCGCCCGCCAGCCTGGCCTCGCCCGCGCGCTGGATGTCGCCGAACGTCGCGTATCCGCGCCCGCGCAGCTGTCCTGCGGCCACGGGCCCGACGCCCCACATGCGCTCGATCGCCAGAGGCGCGAGGGTCTCGGCGAGCGAGGCGGCGTCGAACTCGACGAGCGCGTCGGGCTTGCGGAGGTCGCTCGCGATCTTGGCGCAGAACTTGTTCGGCGCGATGCCCACCGAGCAGGTCAGGCCGAGCTCGCCGCGCACCGCGGCGCGGATCTCGTCGCCGATCCGCCGCGCGCTGCCGAAGAGCGCGAGCGACGCGGTGACGTCGATGAACGCCTCGTCGAGCGCCAGCGGCTCGATCTCGGGCGAGTAGCGGTTGAAGATCGCGCGGATCGCCTGCGATGCCGCCGTGTACTTGGCGAAGTCGGGCTTGACCACGATCGCGTGCGGGCAAAGCCGCATCGCCTGCGACATGGGCATCGCGCTGCGGCAGCCGAACGGACGCGCCTCGTAGCTGGCCGCGCACACGACGCCGCGGCCCTCGCATCCGCCCACGAGCACCGGCCGGCCGCGGAGCCGCGGGTCATCGCGCTGCTCGACCGACGCGTAGAACGCGTCCATGTCGACATGCAGGATGACGCGCGGCGGGCCCATGCTCAGCGCGCCGTGCCCGCCTCGGGGTCCCACGAGAAGAGCGTGGCGGGATCGGGCTTCGACTTGATCTTGCCCATCTGCGCGAGCTGGTTCACGATCTCTTCCCAGCGGTTGTAGCGCATGCCGCCGAGGCCAAGGCGCTTGGTCTCGTCGTTGGCGATGAGCGGCGTCTGCACCTCGGCCGCGCGCGTCATCGCCTCGAGCGACATCGCGGGGTTGAGGCGCGCCATGGTCTGGTTCACGGGCTTCGGGTCGTTCAGGTAGGCGCGCCAGCCGAGCGCGGACGCCTTGACGAACGACGCGCACAGCCCGCGGTTCTTCTCGAGGAAGGCGCGCGTGGTCACGACCACCGCGTTGTACGGGTTGAAGCCCGACTCGCTCATCATGAAGACGCGCGTCTTGACGCCCTGCAGGCCGAGCGCGATCGGCTCGGACGGGACGAAGCACTGCGAGGCGAGCGACGGATCGGCGGCGAACTGCGCGAGGTTGGCGCTGTAGGGGACGATGCGGCGCTTGCCGTTGGGGAACTGCGAGTTGAGCCACTGGTAGTCGGCGAGGCCGTCCTGGATGGCGAGCGTGACGTCCGACTCCCAGAGGCCCATGAGCGACGTGTGGGGCGACGACTCGTGGACCATCACGCCCATCGGGTTGGTCTGGTAGACCGCATAGAGCGCGACGAGGTCACCGCCCTGCTCGTTGAGCTCGACGACCTGCGTGGCCGCGACGACCGCGAACTCGACCTTGCCGCTGGCGACGAGCTGCGGCGCAGGCACGTCGGGCCCGCCCTGCACGAGCTCGACCTCGAGGCCCTCGGAGTGATAGAGCGCCTTCTCCTGCGCGGCGTAGAAGCCGCCGAACTCGGGCTCGGCCACCCAGTTGAGCTGGAGCTTGACCTTGCGGAGCTCGGTGGTGGCTGCGCCGCCCTGCGCGAGGTCGGTGCTGTAGCCGGCGGGCGTCGAGCCGTTGTCGCAGCCGAGCATCGACAGCGGAAGGAGGAAGAAGACGAGTGAGAGCGCGGCGCGCAGCGCGCGTGCGGCCGCGAAAATCGCGCGGAGCGTGGTCGATCGGTCGGTCTGCGTCATGGGGGCGAAGTGTATGGTGCTGCGCGCGCGCCCGTCCATCCGGCGGGCGACGCACGGCATGAACGCGACCGCGACCAACTTCCTCTCGCTGCGCGCCGTCCGCCGCTCGTTCGGCGAGGTCGACGCGGTGGCGCCCACAGACATCGCGATCGAGCGCGGGTCGTTCACGGCGCTCGTGGGGCCGTCGGGCTGCGGCAAGACCACGCTGCTGAGGCTCCTCGGAGGGCTCGACGAGCCGAGCGGCGGCACCATCGTGCGCGCCGCCGGCGCCGTGAGCCTCTGCTTCCAGGAGCCGCGGCTGCTGCCCTGGCGCGACCTCCTGTCGAACGTCGAGCTGCCGCTGGAGATCGCGGGCGTCGAGGCGGGCGAGCGACGGGCGCGGGCGCGCGCCGCGCTCGACCTCGTCCGCCTGCACGACGCGCACGCGCGCGCACCGCACGAGCTCTCGGGCGGCATGCGGATGCGTGCATCGCTCGCGCGGGCGCTCGTGCAGCGGCCGCAGCTGCTCCTCCTCGACGAACCGTTCGGCGCGCTCGACGAGGTCACGCGGCACGAGCTCGATGCCGAGCTGCGCGCCCTGTGGGAGCGCGAGCGGTTCACCGCCGTGATCGTCACGCACTCGATTCCCGAGGCGGTGTTCCTTGCCGACCGCGTGCTGGTGTTCTCGCCGCGTCCGGCGCGCGTGGTGGCCGACATCGCCACGCCGGCGGTCGTGCGCGACGACCTGAGCTGGACCGGCGAGGAGTGCAGCGCCTGCGTGCGGGCCGCGAGCACCGCCATGCTGCGCGCCATCGAGGAGGCGCGGCGATGAGCGCGCGGGCGCGCGTCGCGGCCATCGCGGGGCCGCTCGCCACCGTTGCGATCGTCCTCGTTGCGTGGACGGCGTTCAAGGCGCTCTTTGGCGTCAAGGACTTCGTGCTGCCTTCGCCGCTCGGCGTGGCGCGCGCCTTCGAGGCCGATCCGCGCACATTCCTCGTGGGCGCGCGCGAGACCGCGATCAGCGCCGCGCTCGGATTCGCGATCGCGGCGACGGCGGGCGTCGTCATCGGCAGCATCCTCTCGCTGTCGCGCGCGGTCGAGCGCAGCGTGTACCCGCTCACGCTCCTCTTCCAGATGGTGCCGCTCGTGGCCATCGCGCCGCTTCTCGTGATCTGGTGCGGCTACGGCCGCCCGGCGATCGTCGCGAGCACCGCGATCGTGTCGGTGTTTCCCGTGATCGCGAACACGCTCGCGGGGCTACGCGCGCGCGACGCGGGACTGCAGGAGCTCTTCACCGTGCTCGGTGCGAGCCGGTTCACCACCTGGTGGAAGCTGGCGCTGCCGTCGGCCGTACCGTCGATCGTGACCGGTCTGCGCATCGCGGCGGGCCTCGCTGCGATCGGGACGATCACCGGCGAGTTCCTCGCGGCCGAGGGCGGCGAGCGCGCGCCGCTCGGCATCCTGATCATGACGGCCATGCGCAACTTCGCGACCGACCGCGTGTTCGTGGCGGTGCTGCTGGCGGCGTGCGTGGGATTCCTGCTGTTCGGCGCGGTCAGCGCGGGCAGCCGCCTGCTGCTCGCGCGCTGGATGCGCGGGGCGTGACGGCGCGCGCGCTCAGACCTTGAACCCCGACAGCGTGCCGCGGATCGCGCCGACCTGATCACTCGTCTCGCTTGCGGCGGCGGCGAGCTCCTCGCTGGCGGCGGCGTTCGCCTGCGTCGTCTGGTCGATCTCCTGCATGCTGCCCGAGACCTGGCGGATCGCGTCGGACTGGTCGCGCGACGCCCGCGAGATCTCGCCGAGGAGATCGGCGACCTCGCGCGAGCCGCCCACGATGCGGCCGAAGACATCCTCGACATCGCCGACGAGCTTGACGCCCTTCTCGGCGCGCGCGCCCGATTCCTCGATGAGGTTCGCCGTGTCGCGCGCCGCCTCGGCGGAGCGCATCGCCAGGCTGCGCACCTCCTGCGCGACCACCGCGAAGCCGCGCCCCGCGTCGCCGGCGCGCGCGGCCTCGACCGCCGCGTTGAGCGCGAGCAGGTTGGTCTGGAACGCGATCTCGTCGATCACGCGGATGATGCTCGCGATCTTGTCGCTCGAGGTGCGGATGCCGTCCATCGCGCCGACGAGCTCGCGCATGCGCGACGCGCCGCTGTCGGCGTCGCCGCGGGCGCGGCCGGCGATCTCGGCGGCGTTGCTCGAGTGGTGCGCGGTGCGGCCCACCATCGCGGCGAGCTCCTCGATGCTCGCGGTCACCTGCTCGAGCGTGGCGGCCTGCTCGCTCGCATCCTGCGCGATGGTGCGGCTGGTCTCGTTGATCTTGGCGGCGCCGCCCGACAGCTCGTGCGCCTGCGCGCGCACCGACTCGATGCTGCGCGCGATCTTCTCGGTAAAGCTGTTGAAGCTCGCGGCGACCTCCGAGAGCTCGTCGGAACCGTGCGCATCGAGCCGCCGGCCGAGGTCGCCGTCGCCCTGCGCGACGTCGCGCATCGCCTCGTTGAGCCGCGACAGCGGCCGCACGATCGAGCGCCCGATGACGACGGCCGCGCCGATGCAGAGCAGCGACGCCACCGCGCCGATCGCGATGGTGCCGAGCGATGCCGTCGCGGCGACCGAGGCGGCGCGCGCGGCCTCGTCGGTCATCGCGGCGTCGCCCGCCTTCTCGAAGGCCGTGACCGACGCAAGCAGCGCCAGCGCCGACGCGCGGTACCGCGACTCAGCCGCGCGCCGCGCGCCCGTGGCGGCGTAGAGCGCCTCGAGGTCACTGCGAAACGACGCGAACATCGTGCGGTACCGGTCGCTCATGCGCACCGACGGATCGTCGGCGCAGGCGCGGTCGAAGGCGCCCGTCCCGAGCATGCCCTCCGCCGCGTCGGTCTGGAACGCGAGCCCCTCGTCGATGCCGGCGCGGCACGACTCGGCGGGCTCGCCTGCGATGAACCGCTGCATGTGGTAGAGCACCGTCAGCAGGCCGATGTTCGACTCCATGCCGCCGTCGGCCGCCTCCCAAGCGGTCGAGATGCCGCCGTTCCAGGTGAACGCCTGGTCCGGGTTCTTCTCGATCGCCTCGACCTGTCCGTCGCCGATCTCCTCGATCTCGCGGCCGAACGCCACGAAGTCCCGCGTCGTCACATCGAAGCGCGTCCGCGCCTCGACCAACGACTTCTGCGAGGCGACGAGCGCGCGCATGTCGCCGTCGTAGCCGTCGAGCGCGTGCCGCAGCGACCCGACGGTCTCGTCGGCAAGCAGGCCGTGGGTTGCCGCAGCCTCGAGCTGGCCGAGCGATTCCTGGTGCTGCCGCTCGATGGCGTGGCCGTCGGCCGAGCCGCTCGCGAGCATCTCCGAGACGAGCCGCATCTCGGTGCCCACGCTGATCGAGCCACCCATCGCCTCGTTGGCGGTGCTCCACGCGCGGCCGGTGACGGTCGCGAGCGAGTGCTCCGTGCTGCGGATGCCCCACCATCCTGCCGCCGCGCAGGCGGCAACAAGGACGGCGGATGCGGAGAAGCCAAGGAACAGTCGGGTGGAGATACGCATGGATGACTCGTGCAGATGGAGCGTGGAGCGAGCGGCGTGCCGTGAGCGTGGCGGCCGAGGATTCAGGGTGCGATGGGTCCGGACATCGATGGACTCAGAAGGCGATCACGCAGCGGAGGGTGCCGACGAGGGCGTCGTCGATCGCGCCACCGCCCGGATGGCTGAACCACTGGATGTCGGGCTTGATGGTCACGCTCGGCGTGAGCGCGTACTCGTAGAAGAGCTCGATGCTGAACTCGTCGTCGGTAAAGCCCGCGGCCGGATCGCCGCTGAGTTCGACGAGCGACGCGTAGATGCCGACGGCGTCGTCCTCACGCCCGCCGATCATGCCGCGCACGACGGCTCCCGCGCCGAACTGCTGCGACACGGCGCTCACATCCTCGTTGGCCCAGCCGTACTGGAGGAACGCCCACACGCCGAGGTCCGACTCGTCGCTTCCCGCCTCGATGCCGTCGGGCCGCCACACGCGCGCCTCGGCAAGCGCGTAGATGCCGCTGGTCCCGTCGTCGGTGCCGCCGTCGTAGCGCGCGAACTCGCCCGAGTGCCACCATGCGCCGAGCGCCACGCGGCCACGGTCGAGCCCGCCGCCCACGTCGTCGGCCGTGAGACCGGCCTCGCCGATCACGAACCAGTCGTCCGACGCGTCGTCGCTGAAGAAGGTCGCTGGACCGCGCGAACCCGTCGGCACGCCGTCGACCGCCGCGGCACCGTCGTAGAGGCCCGCGCCGACGTAGAGTCCCTCGGTCGGATACGCGAAGAGATTGACGCTCGTGGCCGGATTGGGATAGGTCGGCAGCGCGAAGATCGCGGGCGTGAAGCCTGCGCTCGCGTTGATGAACGAACCTGCAGCGCCGATGTAGGCGAACTCGGTGTTGGCGTCGACCTTGCCCGCCTTCACGCGCAGCGTGTCGCCAAGCAGCCACTGCTCGTACCAGAGCTGCGAGAGCTGCGTGATGCTGCCGTCGATCGCGATGTTCGAGTAGGCCTGGAATCCACCGTGAAACACGCCGCCCATCGTGGTGTCGGCGGTCTGGAAATCGATGTAGACGCTCGCGCCCTCGAGCCCGGCCAGCGCGCCGAGATCGAGCGTCGCGTTCAGGTCGAGCAGGAACCGGAACGCGCTGCGCTCGGCATCGCCTCCCGAGAAGACGTCCGACCACTCGGCGATGAGCGAGCCGTTGAAGTCGACGCCGGCGTCGGCAAGTCGCGTACGCGCACCCGACCAGTCGCCGGTCGCACGCGACCACTCGGTCCACGGCGCGCCGCCGAACCACTCGCGCGGCGCCGTGCCTGCGGCGGGTTCGGCACCAGGCCGCTCGCGCGCGCCAGGCTCCTGGCCAGACAGGACGGGCGGAAGACCCGACGCCGCAGCCGGGATGAGCTCGGCCGCATCTGCGGCGTCGCCCACGCCCGCCAGCGCGGGATCGTCAAACGACTGCGGTGCGGCGGCTGCCTGTCGCGCGGCGCAGCACGCCGACAACGCGGCGCCAAGCGCCACGACGGCGGAAACCTGGGAACGAACGGTCGAAGCGGGATCCTTCATCAAGCCTCCATGAACGCCGCGGCATGCGGCGACGCAGGGATCGGCGGCGATCGATGGCCACTTCATCTGCGTTCCCGCAACTCCCGCCGAACGGGGTGCTTGCCCGCCCTACACTGCCCGCCCCCCGCTTCCCGCCAACGCGAACCGGGCACCCCGAACAGGATTCCCGTGTTGCTCGCCTACGCCGTCTTCTCCCCACTCGAGTATTGGCCCGTCCTCGCGGGCTTCATCGCAGCGGTTTCCCTGCTGCTGGCGTTCGATCTCTTCGTGATCGAGCGCCTGACCCGTGGCGCGGGGCACACGCCCGAGGGCGAGCGCAAGCGCTTCCGCCTGTCGGCGGCGTGGACCGTCCTCTGCGTGCTCGGTGCGCTCGCCGCGGCGTGGGCGTTCAAGGAGTTCGCGCTGCACGAGCTCACCGCGAATCCCGCGCTGCTCGCCGCAAGCGAGTCGCGCTACAGCTCCATGACGCCCGACGAGGCCTCGCGCGCCTTCTTCCTCGAGTTCCTCACGGGCTACGTGGTCGAGATGTCGCTCTCGGTCGACAATCTCTTCGTCTTCCTCGTGATCTTCCGCTACTTCGGGCTCGATCACGACAAGCAGCACCGCGTGCTCTTCTGGGGCATCCTCGGCGCGGTGGTGTTCCGCGCGATCTTCATCGGCGTGGGCGCGGCGCTCGTGCAGTACCAATGGGTGCTGTGGGTCATGGGCGGATTCCTCGTGCTCACGGGCATCAAGCTCGTCGTGGCCGAGGAGAAGAAGCTCGAGCCCGAGAAGAACCCCTTCATCCGCCTGCTCTCCGGCCTCCTTCCGGTGGCGCCGAGGTTCGACGGCACGCGCTTTTTCACGCGGCTCGACGGACGGCTGGCGGCGACGCCGCTCCTGGTCACGCTCGTCGTCGTCGAGACGACCGACGTGGCGTTTGCGGTCGATTCGGTGCCCGCGGTGCTCGCCATCTCGCAGGAGCCGTTCATCGCCTTCGGCTCGAACATCTGCGCCATCCTCTGCCTGCGCGCGATGTTCTTCGTGGTGGCCGAGGCCATGCAGAAGTTCCATCTGCTCAAGTACGGGCTGGGGCTCGTGCTCGTCTGGGTCGGCCTCAAGATGACGGTCCTGCCGGCGCTGTTCGGCGGACACGTGCCGATCCCCCTGTCGCTTGGCGTGATCGTGGCGCTCATCGGCGGAACCATGCTGCTCTCGCTGATGCTGCCGCAGAAGGAGGAACCACAGCATGGCTGAACTCTGGCACGAATTCCTGCGGCTCTTCACCGAGCTCGACGTCGCCCTCGCCGAGATCATCGCGCGGCACGGCGTGTGGACCTACGCCATCCTGTTCGCGATCGTGTTCGCCGAGACCGGCCTGGTGGTGACGCCGTTCCTTCCGGGCGACTCGCTCCTCTTCGCGGCAGGCGCGCTGGCGGCGCAGGGCGGGCTCAGCGTGCCGCTCATGATGCTGCTCCTCTTCATCGCCGCCGTGCTGGGCGACGCGCTCAACTACCACATCGGCAAGGCGATCGGCCCGCCGGCCTTCAGCGGCAAGTACCGCTTCCTCAAGAAGGCCCACCTCGAGAAGACGCAGCGCTTCTTCGAGAAGCACGGCGGCAAGGCCATCATCTACGCGCGCTTCGTGCCGATCGTGCGCACCTTCGCACCGTTCGTGGCGGGCGTGGGAACGATGGACTACGGCCGCTTCCTCGCCTTCAACGTGATCGGCGCCTTCGTGTGGGTGGTCGGCCTCGTGGGTGCGGGCGCGTTCTTCGGGAACCTCCCGTGGGTCAAGGCGAACTTCTCGAAGGTGATCCTCGCGATCATCGTGCTCAGCGTGCTGCCGATCGCCTGGGAGGCGTTCGTGGCGTGGCGCGCGTCGCGGCGCGAGGCCGCTGCGTCGCGAAAGGCGAAGTCCTAGCCCATGTTCCGCTTCGCGATCAAGATGCTCTTCGGCGACAACGCGAAGTTCTACGGGATCCTGCTCGGACTCGGCTTCGCGTCGCTGCTGATCGCGCAGCAGGCGTCGATCTTCGTGGGCCTGATGAGCCGCACCTTCGCCTTCATCGGCGAAGTCGGGCACGTCGACCTCTGGGTGTTCGACCCGACGCAGTCGTATGTCGACGAGCCGAAGCCCCTGCGCTCGACCGCGCTCGACCGCGTGCGCGGCGTGACGGGCGTTGCGTGGGCCGCGCCGCTCTACAAGGGCCTCCTGGTGGCGACGCTTCCCGACGGATCGCGCAGGGTGTGCGACGTGGTCGGTATCGACGACGACACGCTCGCGGGCGCGCCCGCCGAGGTCGTCGCGGGCTCGATCGCCGACCTGCGCATGCCCGACGCGGTCATGGTCGAGGTCGGCTCGAGCCAGCAGCAGCTGCGCTTTCCCGCCGACCTCGCGCCGGGTGCGGTGCCGGCGCCCGGGCAGGTGTTCGATCGCAAGGGTCCGACGCGCGCCGTCGAGATCGGCGACATCATCGAGCTCAACGAGCGGCGCGCCCGCGTCGTGGGACTCGTGCGCTGCGCCGAGACCTTCGTCGCCGCGCCGACCGTCTACACCGTGTACTCCCGCGCGATCACGTACGCACCGCCGTCGCGCCGCGTGATGAGCAGCGTGCTCGTGGGCGCCAACGAGGGCGTGGCGCCCGAGCAGCTCGCCCAGCGCATCCGCGACGAGACCGGCCTCGAGGCGCAGCAGCCGTGGGACTACTCCATGCGCACGCTCGGCTACTGGATGGGCGAGACGGGCATCCCGATCAACTTCGGCATCGCGATCGCGCTCGGGTTCTTCGTGGGCGTCGCGATCGCGGGGCAGATGTTCTACAACTTCACGCTCGACAACCTGCGCTACTTCGGCGCCTTCAAGGCGATGGGCGCATCGAGCGGGCTCCTGCTCGGCATGGTCGCGCTGCAGGCCCTCGTCGCGGGCGTGATCGGGCTCGGGCTCGGGCTCGGCGCGGTCAGTGCCTTCGGCCTCAACGCCGCGGGCGGCAAGCTCGCGTTCAAGATGCTCTGGCAGATCCCGCTCATCGCAGCGGGCGCGGTGCTTGTCATCTGCGTCCTCGCGAGCGTCATCAGCATGTGGAAGGTCGTGCGGCTCGACCCCGCCGACGTCTTCAAGGGGGCATGACGGTGACCGCCGCAGCCGCCACCAACCTCGCGATCCGCCTGCGGAACGTCGAGAAGACCTTCGGCAAGGGCGAGAGCGCCGTGCGCGCGCTGCGCGGCGTCGACCTCGACGTGCCCGCGGGTGAGATGACGATGCTCGTCGGCCCGTCGGGCTGCGGCAAGACCACGCTCATCTCGATCCTCGCGGGGCTCCTCTCGCGCGACAAGGGCGAGCTCGAGGTCTTCGGCCAGGACCTGAACGCACTGCGCCGCGACAAGCTGAGCGCGTGGCGCCGCGACAACGTCGGCTTCATCTTCCAGCAGTTCAACCTCGTGCCGCAGCTCACCGTCGCCGAGAACGTGTCGGTGCCGCTCGTCCTCAAGGGCGAGTCGGTCGCCGCAGCGGTCAAGCGCGCCAACGAGCTCCTCGCCACGCTCGGCCTCGAGGGCCGCGGCACCAGCGCGCCGCTCAAGCTCTCGGGCGGCCAGCAGCAGCGCGTGGCCATCGCGCGCGCGCTCATCCACGAGCCGCGCCTCCTCGTGTGCGACGAACCGACGAGCGCGCTCGACGCCGAGCTCGGCCGCCGCGTGATGACGCTCATCCGCGACCGCTCGCGCCAGCACGACCGCGCAGTCATCGTGGTCACGCACGACGACCGCATCTTCCACCTCGCCGACCGCATCGCGCACATGGACGACGGCCTCATCAAGAGCACCGAGATCCGCGAAGGACGCAAGCCACTATGAAGATCCGACTGATCGCCCTCCCGGTCCTCGCCCTCGGCGGCTTCGCGCTCACGGGACTCGCCGTCGCCAGGTTCAACGCGCCGCCCCGGACGGGCCCGGCACCCGCCGCGCCCGCGCCGATCCCCTTCCCCAACCGCGTGGCGGGCGTGGGTATCGTCGAGCCCTCGAGCGAGACGATCCTCGTGGGCACCCAGGTGGGTGGCATCGTCGCGCAGGTCCTCGCGAAGGAAGGCGACCGCGTGTCCAAGGGGCAGCCGCTCATCGAGATCGACGCGCGCGATGCCGAGGCGCGACTCGCCTCCGCCCGCGCCAAGGTCGACACGGCGCGGTCGCGCGTCGCGGCGGCCGAGGCGCGCGTGGCGCAGCTCGTGGCGCGTCCGCGCGCCGAGGACCTCGCCGAGGCCAAGGCATTCGTCGACGCCCGCGCCGCCGCGCTGAGCGATGCCCGCGGCAGGCTCGACCGCCTGCTCAAGGTCACCGACCGCGGCACCACCGCCAACGAGCAGCCCACCCTCGAGTTCAGCGTGGCGCTCGCCGACGCGAACCTCGCCGACGCCCGCGCCAAGCTGGCGCGCGTGGAGATCGGCACCTACCCCGAGGACCTCGCGGTCGCCCGCAGCGATGTGCGCACCGCCGAGTCCGAACTCGCCGGCACCGAGGCGGAGCTCGCGCAGTCGACCACGGCGCGCGACCTCCTCATCGTGCGCGCGCCGATCGACGGCACGGTGCTCAAGCTCGACGCGCGTCCCGGCGAGTACAAGGCCGCGGGACCGAACGCCTCCGCCCTGCTGCGCCTCGGCGACCTCACCACGCTGCATGTCCGCACCGACATCGACGAACTCGACAGCTGGCGCTTCGACACCTCGGGCGAGGCCGTCGCGTCGATCCGCGGCGGCAGCAAGCTGCAGGTGCCGCTGCGCTTCGTGCGCATCGTGCCCGACATCGCCCCCAAGCGCACCCTCACGGGCGAGAACAGCGAGCGCATCGACACCCGCGTCATGCAGGTGATCTATGCGCTCGAGAATCCGCCCGCCTTCGTGCAGCCGGGCATGCTGGTCGATGTGGCCGCGGCGACGAAACCGGCCAAATAGCCAGGCGGCGGCGAGTTGGCGGGGACCTCAGCGCGCACGACGCGGCGACTCGGTTTCCGAGGCCTCGTCCGCGCCGTCCGTCTTGTCGGCATCGAAGATTCCCTGCCGCGCCTCGTCGACCTTGCCCAGCGCCGACGGCAGCTGGATGCCCGCCTGCCGCGCCAGCTCGTGCAGCCGGGGGAGGCTTCCCACCATGCCCGCGAGGAAGTCGCTCGTGGTGTTGCGTCCATCGCGGGTGGTGCCCGTGTCCCACACGGTGATCTTGTCGATCTTGAGCGACGAGATCGCCTTGACCTGCTCGGCCACCAGCTGCGGGAGCTGCTCGATGAGGAGCAGCGTCGGACCGACCTGCGGGTTGCTGCCGCAGCTCTCGATCAGACGGCGATAGCCGTCGGCCTTGGCCTCGAGCACGCTGCGCACGCCCTCCGCCTCGGCCTGGTACTTGAGCATCACCGCGTCGGCCTCACCCTTGGCCTCGATGCGCCGCTTCTCCGCCTCGGCGGCCGCCGCGATCTCGATGCGCTTGCGCTCGATCTCCTGCGGCGCAACGAGTTCCTTGGCCATGCGAGCAAGCTCCTGCTCACGCTCGGCCACCAGGATCGCCTCGGCCGCCTTGGCCGCCGCGACCTCGCGTCGGCGCCGGCTGTCGGCCTGCACCTCGCCGAGCTGCGCCTCCGCCTCGGCCATCTTGGCCCGCGACAGGTTCTCTCCGGTCACCGCCGCCGCCTCGGCTTCCGCCACGCGGATGCGCTGCTCCTGCTCCGCCGACTTCTTGGCGGCGATCGTCTCCGCCGACCGCTGCGCGATCGACACCTCGCGGTCGCGCTGCGCCGCCACCTCGGCGGACACCGCCTGTGCCTCGAGCGCCGCCACCGCCGCGCGCTGCTGGCTCATGGCGGCCTTCTTGCCCTGCTCGGCCTCGGCGAGCTCCTTCGACACGCTCACCTCGCGCTCGCGCACCGCCAGCGCCTCGCCCGTCGCGCCGTCGCGCTCCTGCTGCGCCACCTCCACCTTGGCGCGGTTGATCGCCTCGGCGGCAGCGCGCTTGCCGATGGCCTCGATGTAGCCCACCTCGTCGGTGATGTCGCGCACGTTCACATTGATCAGCTCGAGGCCGATCTTGTTGATCTCCTGCTCGACGTTCGCGTTCACGAGCGTCATGAACTTCTCGCGGTCCTTGTTGATCTCCTCGATGGTGAGCGTGGCGATCACCAGGCGAAGCTGGCCCAGGATGATGTCCTGCGCCTGGTCCCGCACCTGGGTGCTGTTGAGGTTGAGCAGGCGCTCGGCCGCGTTGTTCATGAGCACGGGGTCGGTCGACACGCCGACGGTGAAGGTCGACGGCACGTTGACGCGGATGTTGTTCAGGCTGAGCGCACCCGTCAGCGGGATGTCGATCACCATGGGCTCGAGCGACAGGAAAGCCCAGTCCTGGATGAGCGGCCACACCAGCGCGCCGCCGCCGTGGAGGCAGCGGCTGGCCCGCCCGCTACCCACGCGTCCGAAGATCACCAGGATGCGGTTCGAGGGACAGCGGCGGTACCGGCTCGCCATGAAGATCGCCGGCACCAGCACCACGAGCAGTCCCGCGAAGGCCAGCAGGATCACGAGCGGCGCGCCAGAAACGGCGCCCGACAGTGCTTCGGATACGCCACCC
>JBIIRG010000195.1:0-5742 GCA_044341665.1 Phycisphaerales bacterium
GCCGCGGAAGGCGTACTGCATGTTCCAGTTCGGGCTGCGGCCCTCGTGCTGGTTCCAGTACATCCAGGCCTTGCGCATCAGGCGGCTCAGGACCCAGCTGTCGATGTTGCCGCCGCGGTTGTGGCGCACGTCGATGATGAGTCCCTTGCGGTTGAACACGGGATAGAAGTCGCGGGCGAAGTCGCCGATGTCCTCGGTGCCCATCTCGCGCAGGTGGACGTAGCCGATCTCGCCGCCGCCGGCCTTCTCGACGCGCTGCCGGCGCTCGACCTCCCATGCGCGGTAGCGGAGCGACGCGTCGGCCTGCGCGGTGATCGGCCGCACGATCGCGTCGCGCGTCGCCGCGTCGGCCGCGCCCGCGGGCAGCACGGTGAGCAGCGTCTGCCGCCCCGCCTTGTTGCGGAGGAGGGCCGAGGGATGCGGCGCCGACAGCGTCGGCGTGCCGTCGATCGCGCGGATCACGTCGCCCACCGCGATCCGCGCCGTGGGCGCCGCGAGCGGCGAACGGAGGGTGGGCTCGTCCGGGTCGCCCGCGGGAATCGCCGTCACGCGCCATCCGCCGCGCGCGGCGTCGCGCTCGAGGTCCGCGCCGAGCGTCGCGACCGTCACGCGGTCGTTGCCCTCGCGCAGGTCGCCGCCGCGCACGAAGTGGTGCAGCGCCGAGAGCTCGCCCGTCATCTCCTGGAAGACATCCGACAGCTCCTCGCGGCTGCGCACGCGGTCGACCCACGGGGTGTACTTCGCGCGCACCGCGGGCCAGTCGGCGCCGTGCATGCCGCGGTCGTAGAAGTAGTCGCGCAGCAGGCGCCACGCGTCGACCATCATCTCGCTCCACTCGGCGCGCGGCGTGATCGACAGCGCGATCGCGCTCAGGTCGACGGGCTTGTCGAGCTCGGCCTTCGCGGGCTTCGCGTCGATCACGAACCACGACGGTCCCTTGCGGACGAGCAGCTTCTTGCGATCCGCCGAGACCTCGACGCTGCGCACGCCGCTGGCGACCTCCTTCGGCTCGGGCTTCTCGTTGCCGATCGCGAGCGCCATGAGCGTGCCGGTGCGCTGCCACTCGTCGCCCGCGCCGACGGGCGCGTAGCTCATCCAGAAGAGCGCGTCGGCGGTCGCGATCAGCGTGCCGTCGGCGAGATTCGTGGGCTTGATGGGCAGCTGCTCGATGCGCGCGGCGAGACCGTCGAGATCGATCGCGACGGTGACGGCGGGGGCGTCGGGCTTCGCGGGCTCCTTCTTCTCGTCGTTGGGCGCTTTCGCGGCCGCCTCCGCCTTCTGCGCCTTCTGCGCCTTCTCCGCGGCGGCGAACACCTCGTCGTCCGGCTCGAACGGCGAACGCGCGTCGGCCTTCAGCGCGAGCGCGAAGACGCGGCCCGGCTCTGCGAAGAACGGCTCGGGCGCGCGCGGACCCCACGGGCTCCCGACCGCCGACTCGAAGGTGCGGTTCGACAGGAAGTACAGGAACTTCCCGTCGCGAGACCACTGCGGATCGAAGCTGTCGTAGCGCTCGGTCGTCGCCGCGATGGGCGCGCCACCGGCGACCGGCCAGAGCCTGATCACGAGGTTCATGTTCGCGGCGGGCGAGACGTACGCGAGCCACTTGCCGTCCGGCGACCAGGCGAGGTCGGTCGGCTGCTCGATCGCGTTCTGCTCGACCAGCGTGGTCGCGCCGGTCGCGGTCTCGGTGACCCACACGCGCAGGCGCTTGTCGGTGTGCGCGATGCGCGTGCCGTCGGGCGAGGGCACGGCGAGCCAGCGCACGGTGTCGCCGCCGGTCGTGAGGCGCTTGGCGGCCCCGACGCCGTTCGCGGGCAGGGTCGCGAGCTCGAGCTCGCCCGACTCGTCGGAGACCGCGACCAGCGACGCGCCGTCCGGCATGAACGCCGCCTCGCGGTAGCGGATGCCGCCGCGTCGGTCGGCGTCGACGGTGCGGCCCTCCTTGACGGGCACCACGAACGCGCGCCCGCGGATGGTGAACACCACCCGGTCGCCCTCCGGCGAGAGGTGCGCGGCGCTCACCGCGGCGGCGGGATCCTTGACCCAGCGCTCGCGCGTCTGGTCGAAGTCGCTCGCCAGCTGGATCGCGAGCGGCGCGTCGCCGCCCGACGCGAGGTCGTGCATGCGGAGGTCCGGCCCGAGCTGGTAGACCACCCGGTCGCCGTCGATCGAGGCGCTGCCGATGTCGAACTCGGCGTGCTTGGTGTGCTGGCGGAGGTCGCTCCCGTCCGGCTGCATCGACCAGAGGTTCATGCGCCCGCTGCGGTCGCTCGTGAAGACCACGCGCCCGCGCCACGCGAGCGGACGGCGGCTGGTGCCCTCGTACCCGGCGGTGAGCGGCGTCGCCTCGCGCGTCTCGGCGTCGGGGACCGGCAGCGTGAAGCCCCACAGCTGCTGCACCGTGCCGCCCGTGTAGCGGTCGGTGTGGCTGCCCTGGAACTGGAGCCGCGTGAACACCATCCGCGCCTCATCGAGGAACGCGACCTCCGAGCACTGCGCGAGCGGGATCACGCTGCGCGCATCGCGCGTCGGGTCGGCGTCGATCGTGTGGCGCCAGCAGCGGACGGCGGGCAGGTCCGATCCCGTGTCGGTCGCGTAGAGGAGCGTGCCCGCGGGCGTCCAGCCCGTCATGCCCACCCGGCCCGCATCCCAGGTGCGGCGCGTGGGCAGGCCGCCCGCGATCGGCATGGTGTAGACCTCGCGCGGACCCTCGTAGCTCGCGGTGAAGGCGAGCGTGGTGCCGTCGGGTGAGATCGACGGCTGCAGCTCCTCGCCGGGATGCGTGGTCAGGCGCGTCGCGAGTCCGCCGGCCGCGGGCACGCGCCAGAGGTCGCCCTCCGACACGAACACCACCGTGTCGCCGTGCAGCGCGGGCATGCGGTAGTAGCCGAGCGTCGTACTGTCGGCGGCGAGCGGGATGGTCGAGACGAGCGAGGCGAGCGCGAAGGCGAGCATCCGCGCAGCGTAGCGGGGCGGTCGGGGCGCGGCGGGGCTGGATGTCGCGCGCATCGTGGCGCGCGCGGCGGGGCGCTCACCGCATGGCGGGGCGGTCAGCGGTTTGGCGGGGCGCTCACCGCATCGGGGGGGCGGTCAGCGACTCGGCGGCGCGGCGAACGCCGCGGCGCGGATCGCCGCACGCTCGGCGTCGTCGAGCATGTCGCTCCGGTGCGCGGCCCACGCGATCATCTGCGCGGCGATCAGGCGCACGTCTGCATGGGCGAAATCGCCGGGGTGGCCGAGCGAGGTGTAGGCGATGCGCTGCGGTCGCGGCGCTGGCGGCGGAGGCTCCTTCGGATCCCGCGACCCGCGTGGATTGACGGGGCGTTCGCGCACCCACAGGATCGGCTGCCTCTGCGGCGCGTCCTTGCGCTCGCTGTCGATCGCTTCGCCCCACAGGAGGACCGTGCAGTCCGCTTGCAGCGGCTCGACGTGGTAGAGCCAGCTCGGGACCACGATTCCCTCGGGCGGGATGGTCACGCCGGCCAGGATCGGATGCTTCGCGCACTCGGCGTCCGGCGGAAGGATGCGCGTCGTCGACGAGTGGCCGTGGTGGAACCGCCACGAAGTCCCGAGGTACTTCTCGCCGAAGCCGTTGTTGAGCGATGCAGCGGGGTGCCCTTCGGGATACGCGAATGCGTGCGTCGTGGTGCGGAAGGCGACCAGCGGTGTGCCGCGGTCAAGCGGCTCGAGGAACTCACGGCGCGTGCCGTCATCGAGTCGCTCGAAGCGCATGTAGGCGACGAGGACGTCGGTGTTCCACAGCGTGTACGACCCGGTGAGGTTGGTCTTGGCGTCGACCTTCGGTGTCGGGTTCGGACCACCGCTCGGCGCCGTGTCGGTGGCGAGATGCAGGCTCTTCGTCACGCCGAGCGGCTTCGCGACGAGCCCCGCGAGAAACGGCATCGTGATCTCGCTGCGGTACTCGTCATCGGCGGCGACGAAGGCGATCGCGGGCTCGATCGGCTGCCAGCCATTCACGAAGTGCGCCTGAAGCATCGAGGACGTCCCCGACGCGAAGATCCGTGCGCGGTCGCCCTTGATCGGCAACCCGTTCGGCCCCTTCCAACTGCCGCGGTGCCCGATCGTTCCCGCGGAGCCCGGCGCGACGACGTAGGTGCGCGAAACGACCGCCGTCTCGGTGCCGACGGCGATTCCCTCACCGCGCTCCACGCGGTCGATGCGCACGCGATGCCACACGCTCGAGCCCGCATGCGGGCCAGGCTTGACCTCGATCGAGAGGATCGTGACATCGACGACGAAGGGCTCCTGCCAGAGAAGCGCCTTTGGAGTAGACGGCTTCTCCGCACGCGCCGGAGCCGAAAGTCCGAGCATCACGAGGAGCGGGATCAGCAGGGCACCCATTCGGATACAGTCGCACTCCTTCCATGGCCACGCAAGACCCAGCGACCGCGATTTCGATCCTGCACGAGGAACCCTCCTGGTTCGTGGTCGCGAAGCCCGCCGGCATGCACACCGTGTCGCAGCCGGGGCGCGAGGGCGCGAGCATCGAGGCATGGCTGCGCGAGTCGCGCCCCGAGCTCGACGAACTCGACGAATGCGGCCTCGTCCACCGCCTTGACTTCGACACCAGCGGCTGCCTGCTCGTGGCGAAGTCGGAGGGCACCCGCGCGCGGCTGCGCGACGCCTTCAGCGGCCGTGGCGGCGACATCCGCAAGACCTACCTCGCGCGGGTCGCGGGGCGGTTTCCCGAGCGGGTCATGGCGGGCGCGTTCACGCTCAGCTTTGCCAGCCGGCACAAGGGAAGCGCCAAGGTCACCGTCCATACGCGCGGCGAGCCCGAGACGATCGGCCGCTGCCGCTGGCGCGTGCGCTCTGCGGGCGAGGCGACGACGCTCGTCGAGGTCGAGCTCCTCGGCCCGGGGCGCCGCCACCAGATCCGCGCGGGCATGGCGTACGAGGGCTATCCCCTTGTGGGTGACGAGCTTTACGGCGGCCCACCCGCCGACGCGCTCTGCCTGCACGCCTGGCGGCTTGAGCTCGACGGCCGCACGGTCGAGTGCGCGCCGCCAGCGTGGGCCGCGGCGCAATAGCCGAAGTTCCGACGAGATCGTTGTATCCCGCGCGCCATCGCATAGTCTCCTGAGTCGGACGACGACGACGATGCTCGCGCTTGGACGAAACGCGAACATTCCCGCGTGCATGTTCCTTGGCTCGGTGGCGCTTCTTGCGAAGCCGCTTCCTCTCATGGCCCAGGGCGATGTGCCCGTCTATGCCGAGCAAGCCGTGGCGCGCGGGATCGTCTACACCGTCACCGACGGCATCTTCGGCGGCTCGGGCCAGTACGGCTGCGGCGTGGCGCTTGTCGACCTCGACAACGACGGCGACGACGACGTGATCGCAACCGGCGCCGCGGGCGGGCAGATCGCGCTCTTTCGGAACGATGGTTCCGGCCACTTCGAGAACCGCACCGCGCAGTCGGGCCTCCCCATCGTCGCCAAGGCGTCGGGCGTGGTCGCAGGCGACTACGACGGCGACGGCGACCTCGACCTCTTCATCACGCGCTGGCTGCAGTCGGCCATTCTCCTGCGCAACGAGGGCGGGCTCCTGTTCGCGAACGCCACGGCAAGCGCGCACCTCACGGGTATCAGCGGCCCAGGCGCGGGATCCGCGTTCGGCGACTACGACGGCGACGGCGACCTCGACCTCGCGATCGCCATGCGCACCGGCTCGCTGCAGAACCAGATGCGCAACCGCTTCTACCGCAACAACGGGAACGGCACC
>JBIIRG010000196.1:0-5733 GCA_044341665.1 Phycisphaerales bacterium
CGCGGCGCACGAGGCAGCCCGCGCGTCGGACTGCACGAGCCGAAGCGTCGCAACCATCGTATTTGGAACGACTTGCATCAAAGGCACTCCTTGCCTGACCAACCTGCGTCGGGCCTCCTGCCCAACGCGAGCGACCTTCATGAAGCAACGGGCGTGCCGTTGGGATTGCCTCGGTCTGGCTGCGGTTCGTGCCGATGACAGGCTCGGAAAGCGAGGACGCAGGCGAATGACGAAGGACGGCAACGGCGATCGCATGACCCCTGGCAACCAACCGACCGACGGCGCGCCCGTGCTCTCCTCCGCCCGACGGCCGCGCCGAACGCCGCGCGTGTCGCTCAAGCCGGACACCAAGCCGACCAGCTCGCAGCTCGCCGAGGAGGTCCGCAGGTCGCGCGTTCCGATCGCGCCAAAGAACACCGCGGCCGAGTCCGAAGGCTTCTCCAAGGCACGGCGCGACTTCCTCTTCTTCCACCGCACCGAGCTTGGGCACTCGCCGCACACGCTTGCCGCCTACGAGCGGGACCTCGACGACCTCGTGGCCTTCCTCGAGCGAGAGGGCGTGCGCACGCCTGCCGAGGTCACGCCCGAGCACCTTCAGGCGCACATCCGCTACCTCCACTCGCAGAAGTCGCGGAACCTCTCCGAGACTTCCGTCCACCGCAAGATCGCCTGCATGCAGAGCTTCTTCAGGATGCTCGCCGATCGGGATCGCCTGGATCACAACCCCGCGAAGGTCGTCGATCGCCCGAAGCTCCCGTTCAAGCTGCCGGACTTCCTGAGTCCGGACCAGGTCGTGCGGCTCATCGAGTCGCCGAGCGAGGAGCACGGACCGCTCTGGCAGCGCGACCGCGCCATTCTCGAAGTGCTCTATGCGACGGGACTGCGCGCGACCGAGCTCTGCACGCTCCGGCTGAACACGTGGAATGCAGGGGAGCGCACCTTCAAGGTCGTCGACGGCAAGGGCAACAAGGAGCGGATCGTCCCGGCCGGACAGCCCGCCGTGCTGGCGGTCGAGCGCTGGATCAAGGGGCAGCGCGCGGAGATCGTGGCAGGGGACGAGCGGCGCGCCGACTACCGGCTGTTCGTGTCGGTGCGGGGCAGGCCGCTCGAGCATGTCGCGCTCTGGCAGATCGTGAAGAAGTACGCGAAGCTCGTCGGACTGCCCGACGTCAGCCCCCACTGGCTGCGGCACAGCTTTGCCACCGATCTTCTGCGCGGCGGGTGCGATCTCCGCACCGTGCAGGAACTGCTCGGCCACTCGAGCGTCGAGACCACGGTGATCTACACGCACGTCGACGACCGCAAGCGCGCGGTGGTCAAGCGATGCCATCCCCGCTTCGGGTAGTCGCCTCCCCCGCGACCGCGACGGAAGCCGCTACCTTCCCCTGCATGTCGCAGAACGACCCGTGCATCCTCGTGATCTTTGGCGCCTCGGGCGACCTGACGTCGCGCAAGCTCATTCCGGCGATGTACGAGATGCACGCGATGGGGCAGCTGCACCCGGCGACCGCGATCCTGGGCGTGTCGCGCACGCAGAAGTCCGACGACCAGTGGCGCGACGAGCTCATGCCCTGGGTGCAGCAGCAGGCGAAGGGCTTCGATGCGGCGAAGTGGACCGAGTTCGCGCGGCGCATCCACTACTTTGCGGGCGATGCGGTCAAGGCGGAGTGCTATCCGCCCCTCGAGGCGCGCCTCGCCGAGATGGCGGAGCAGAAGGGCACGCGCGGGAACCTGCTCTTCTTCATGTCGGTCGCGGAGAGCCTCTACGAGCCGATCGTCGAGCAGATCGATGCGTCGGGCCTCGTGACCGAGGGCAAGCGCTGGTGCTCGATCGACCCGAACGCGCGCAGCTGGCAGCGCATCATCGTCGAGAAGCCGTTCGGGCACGACGCGGTGAGCGCCGCGAGCCTGAACCGCACGCTCGGCCGCGCCTTCGAGGAGGAGTCGATCTACCGCATCGACCACTACCTCGGCAAGGAGCTCGTGCAGTCGATGCTCGTGCTGCGCTTTGCGAACTCGATCTTCGAGCCCGTGTGGAACTGGCAGTACATCGACCACGTGCAGATCACCGCGACCGAGACGGTGTCGGTCGGGCAGCGCACGGCGTTCTACGACCAGACGGGTGCGATCCGCGACATGATCCAGTCGCACCTCTTCCAGGTGCTCGCCTTCGTGGCGATGGAGCCGCCGAGCCTGTACACGCCTGAGAACGTGCGCGCCGAGAAGATCAAGATCATCGACTCGATCGCGGTTCCGTCGCGCGAGCAGGTGGCGCAGTACTGCGCGCTCGGCCAGTTCGCGGGCGATGGCAGGGAGGGCGCGTACCACGAGCTCGCGGGCGTGTCGCCGACGTCGACCACCGAGACCTACGCGGCGCTCAAGTTCCACTTCGACAACTGGCGGTGGGCGGGCACGCCGTTCTACATCCGCTCGGGCAAGAAGCTCGCGGCCAAGCGCACCGAGATCGTGGTGCAGTTCAAGCCGCCGGCGGCGAACCTGTTCCGCAAGGTCCCCGGCTTCGGCGGGCAGGCGCCCAACCGGCTGGTGATCGAGATCGCGCCCAAGGAGCGCTTCAACCTGCGCTTCGAGGTGAAGGTGCCCGGCTTCGGCCTGCGCGGTGCGAACGTGAACATGCAGCTCGACTACGCCGACCACTTCAAGGCAGAGCCCGTCGAGGCGTACGGCCCGCTCATCGTCGACGCGATGCGCGGCGACCAGACGCTCTTCAAGCACCGCATCGAGGTCGAGGGCGCGTGGAACGCGGTCATGCCGTTCCTCGACGAGCGTTCGGCCGCGGCGCGCGCAGGAATCCAGGGCAACTACGCGTGCGGCTCGTGGGGCCCCGCATCGGCCGACGAGCTGCTGGCGCGCGATGGTCGCGCGTGGCGCAACGAGCCCTGAGGAGCAAGACGCATGCGCCGCGCGGCGCGCGGCGGGTCACGGAGGATCGCATGGAACGCCGACTGGTGTATGTGCTGGCGCTTGCCGCTGCGTGCGTCGCTGCGGCGGTCGCCCGCGGGGACGAGCGCGACGTGCGCCTCTTCGAGCGGCTCTCGCAGCAGGTCTACGCGCTCAGCGTCAACGAGGAAAGCGACGCGGCCGCGGTCGCGACCGCGTTCCTCTGCGAGGACAACGACCTCTGCGTGACCAACAGCCACGCCGTGGTGGGCGTGGGCAAGGGCGCGCGTGTCAAGCTCTACCCGATGATCCGCGGCGAGCGCGACGAGCGGCGGCTTGGCCCCGCGGTGATGGCGCGCGTGGAGCAGCTCGACTTCGAGGCCGACCTCGCGTTCCTTCGGCTCGAGACGGCGGCCGCCGCCGAGCCGCTGCGGCTCGCGGGCGCCGACCGGCTCGTGGGTCCGGGCGAGGACGTGTGGATGCTCGGCTTTCCCGACGGCCTCGCGCTCATGTTCGCGAAGGGCATGGTCGGCGGGCACGTGCGCGACGTGAGCCTGCCGGGCGTGTCGTATCTCCTCGACATCGCTGCGTCGCCGGGAAGCTCGGGTTCGCCGGTGGTCACCGCGTCGGGCGAGGTGATCGGCGTGGTCACGCTCCTCTCGGGCGACGGCGGCGGCGCGACCTTCGCCACGGCGCTCGAGACGGCCGCGGTGCGCAAGAGCCTCGCCAAGTTCCGCGGCGGCGGCGACGGCGCGGTCGTCCTCCGCGGGCTGGTGAACGAGACGATGCGCGACGCGAAGTCGGTCGACGCGCGGCTGCGCGCCTTCATCGACGGCGGGCGCACGCTGATCGAGCGCACGGGCACGCCCGAGGAGATCGCGCGCGTGCAGTTCGACTACTACGACGCCAACCGCGAGTGGCTGCCCTACGACGACCTCGACTCGGTGAACCGCGCCTTCATCGCGGGCATGGAGTGGAGCGGCGTGTGCACGGCGCACCTCATCCGCATCTCGATGCGGCAGGAGCCCGACCCCGAGGCGATCGAGCGCATGGAGCGCATCATCGAGCGGCGCGCGACGAAGCTCCTGCAGTGGGAGCTCGCGCAGACCAAGCCGCTGCTCGAAGCGCTCGACGACGAGGGCAGGAGCCGCCATGTGACCAACCGGCTGAGGGTGATCGAGGAGACCCTGCGCGGCCGCCTCGACCGCGTCGAGGCGAGCGTCGACCAGACCGCGCTCGACGACATCGCCCGCTTCGACAACCAGCAGTTCATGCAGATGATGACCGACATGTGCACCGCGAGCGCCCTGTGCGAGCTGGTCGTGCCGCTGCTCGAGCAGATGGAAGGCGGGGCGCCGCGCGACACGCCCGCCGAGGTGCGCCAGCTGCTGCCCAAGCTGCGGCGGCAGGTGCGGCGCACGGCCGAACTCGAGCAGAAAGTGATGCCCGACGAGACCGCTGGGGAGTAGCGGCGCGCTCTTGCGCTACGCTGCGCGCATGTCCGACGGCGACACGTACGAGATCATCGACGACATGCCCCAGGCGCCGCGCCTGCCCGGGCAAGTGGTGCTGAGCGAGGACGCCGACCGCGCCATCGACGCCATCGGGCTCGACATCATGAGCCAGGCCAAGGCCTGCGTGCGCGCGTTCGGCGACTTCCACCTCGCGCTTTCGGGCGGCTCGACGCCGATGCCGCTCTACGAGCGCATGATGATCGACCCCGCGTACCGCGAGATGCCGTGGCGCCGCACGCACCTCTGGATCGTCGACGAGCGCTGCGTGCCCTTCGACCACGAGAAGTCGAACTTCGGCCAGATCAGCGAGCTCATCTGCGGGCACTCCGACATCCCGCGCTCGCAGGTGCACCCGATCCACGCCTACGACGCCGACGCCGACGAACGCTACGAGAAGGAGCTGCGCGAGGTGCTGGGCTGGCGCGAGAAGGGCCACGACCGCCTCGACTTCGTGCTGCTCGGGATGGGCGACGACGGCCACACCGCGAGCCTGTTCCCGCACTCCGAGGCGCTGCACGCGCGCGACCGGCTCGTGTGCTTCAACCGCGGCCCCGCCGTCACGCCGCCCGACCGCGTGACCATGACCTACCAGCTCATCAACGCGGCGCGCTTCATCGGCGCGCTGGTGACGGGGCCCAAGAAGGCCGCGATGATCCACCGCATCGTGAACGGCATCGACACGCCGCGCGAGATCCCGATCAAGGGCATCGCGCCGATCGGCGGCGAGTTCCGCTGGTATCTCGACGCCGACGCGGCGCGGTGGCCGGTGTGAGCTGAGGTGCGAGCGAACGCGGACCGCGCGCGGCCAGGCTCCGTTGGCGCGAGTCATCCACGCTTGACGGCGCGCAGCAGTCTCACCGCCGGCTTCTCAGGCACGCTGATCGCATCCCGCAGGAACCGCGAGCGCTCCTCCTCGTTGCCGCAGCTCACGAAGCATGCGGTGCGCGCGCGCGTGATGCCCACGTAGAAGAGCCGCCGCTCGCTCTCGACCGCGGGGCTTCGCCCGAGCGTTGCGTCCTTCGAGCCCTTGTCGAAGCAGCCCGACTCCTCGTCGCCCGGGAGCGGCATCCAGCCCTCGTCGCACTCGGGCATGAACACGTAGTCCCACTCGAGGCCCTTCACCCGGTGGATGGTGGTCACGCGGATGCACTTCTCCTTCGGCTCGCCCTGCGAGGGGTCGACCTGCGCGAGCTGCACCTCGAGATCGGCGAGCCGGCAGCGCGTGCCGCGCGCGAAGTCCTCGAGCACCTCGTAGGCGCGCAGGCACTCGGCCACGCCCGCCTCGCTGCGGTGCGACGAGAGCGCCTCGTTGAAGTCGACC
>JBIIRG010000002.1:0-46785 GCA_044341665.1 Phycisphaerales bacterium
CTCGCGGAAGTCGGCGGGCGCGATCTCCGCCTGCGCGATCGGCGAAAGGTGGCGCGCGAGCCTCGCCTTGAGCGAGCCCTTGCCGAACTCGATCGCCTCGACGGCGCCCTGCACGACTTCCTCGATCGGGAAGAGCCGCACGCGCAGATGCTTGGGCAGCGACCGCACGAGCGCCTCGATCTTCTCGCCCAGGAGTCCGGGGACCATCCACTCGAAGGGACTCGGATCGAGCACCGCAAGCGCCTCGACAGGGACGCGCGCCGTGACGCCGTCGCCCGCATCCTCGGGATCGTGGCGGTAGTCGAGCGGCAGCGCGAGCGACTCGACCTCGAGCGCACGGGGAAACGCACCGTCGTCGACGCGCTGGGCATCGTCGCGCAGCAGGTCGTCGTCGCGCATGACGAGGACGGCGGGGTCGCGCGACTCGGCCGTGCGCCGCCAGCGCTCGAACGAGGGGGTCGAGTGCACCTCGGCAGGCAGGCGCGCGTCGTAGAACGCGAAGGCGGCCTCCTCCTCAAGCAGCAGTCCGCGCCTTCGGCCGCGCGCCTCCTCCTGCTCGATCGCCTCGCGCAGCGCGCGGTTCTCGGCAAGGAACGCGCCCTCGGTGCGCATGCGGTACCCGACCAGGCCCTCCTGGATGAAGACATGCCGCGCGCCGACCGGATCGATCGGCCCCCACGGAACGCGCTTCTTGGGCACGACGACAAGCTCGCCGAAGCTCGTGCGCTCCCACGCGGCGACCTGCCCGGTCTCCTCGACGAAGTGCGGCTCGTACTGGCTGCGCGTGCAGAGGTGCGGCGACACGCGCACGATCCACTCCGGCTGCACGCGGGCGCAGATGCGCGCAAAGCGCTTGGTGGTCTCGACGATCTCGGCGGCCACGATCCAGTTCGGCCCGCGGCGCGCGAGCGCGCTCGACGGATGCAGCGCGAACAGCGCGCCGCTTGGCCCGCGGTACTCGCCCTTGTCGTTGCGCGCGCCGATGTGCGACGCGAAACCCGCGAGCACCGCGCGATGGAACGCGCCCTGGTCGAGCTCGCGCGACGGCTCGCCGACCTTGATCTGGAAATGCTCGGCAAAGAGCTCCTTGAGCTGCTGCACCGTGTCGGACCACTCGCGCATGCGCTGGTACGAAAGAAAGTGCCGCTCGCACCAGCGGCGCTTGGCGCCGGAGCCCATCTCGCGCCCCTGCTCGTCGCGCGTCTCTCCGCGCCAGGCGCTCCAGATGCGCAGGAACGAGGCGAAGTCGCTCAGGCCGTCGCGAAAGCGCGCGTGCGCGAGATCGGCGGCATCGCGCTTCTCCTGCGGGCGGAGGCGCGGATCCTGCACGGCGAGCGCGGCCGCCACCACCAGCATGTCGTTGGTGCAGCGCTCGTCGATCGACGCAAGCAGCATGCGCGAGAGCCGCGGATCGAGCGGCAGCAGGCTCATCGCGCGGCCCGTCTTGGTGAGCCGTCCCTCGGCGGTCGACGCGCCGAGCTCGACGAGCGTGGCGCGGCCGTCGGCGAGCATGCGCGCCGACGGCGGATCGACGAACGGAAAGTCCTCGGCACGCCCGAGCGACAGCGCCTCCATCTGCAGGATGACGCTGGCGAGGTTGGTGCGCAGGATCTCGGGCGGCGTGAACGGCGGCCGCAGCGTGAAGTCGGCCTCGTCGTAGAGCCGCATCGCGATGCCCGCGCACAGGCGCCCGGCGCGGCCCGCGCGCTGCCGTGCGCTTGCCTGCGAGATCGCCTCGATGGGCAGCCGCTGCACGCGGCTCTTGGCGCTGTAGCGAAGCAGGCGCGCGTAGCCGAGGTCGACCACGGCGTGGATGCGCGGCACCGTGAGCGACGTCTCGGCCACGTTCGTGGCGAGCACGATGCGGCGCGGCCTTCCCGGCGCAAAGATGCGCTCCTGCTCCTCGATCGACTGGCGCGCGAAGAGCGGCAGGATCTCGGTGCGCGTCGCGGCGTCGGCGCCGCCCGCGGCTCCCGTGTCGTCGGCCGTGCGCGCCTTGAAGCGCCCGCTCAGGAACTGCTCCGCCTCGCGGATCTCGCGCTCGCCCGAGAGGAACACGAGCACGTCGGGGCGCGCGGCGTCGCGGCCGCGCGAGGCGAAGGCCTCGTCGATCTCATCGATCGCCTTCCCGAGGTGCTCGAGCATCCGCGGGTCCTCCTCGTCGAGGCCCCCGACCTCGGGCGGGCGGTAGCGGATGTCGATCGGATAGGCGCGGCCGGGGATCTCGATCACGGGACAGCCGCCGAAGTGCGTCGAGAGCCGCTCGACGTCGATGGTGGCGCTCGTGAGGATGACCTTGAGGTCGGGTCGCCTGGGCAGGAGCCGGCGCAGGTAGCCGAGCAGGAAGTCGATGTTGAGGCTGCGCTCATGCGCCTCGTCGACGATGACCGTGTCGTACTCGTCCAGCCTCGAGTCGCCGCGCGTCTCGGCAAGCAGCATGCCGTCGGTGAGCACCTTGACGAGCGTGTCGCGCCCCGACTCGTCGCCGAAGCGCACCTTGACGCCCACGATGCCGCCGAGGCGCACGCCGAGCTCGTCGGCCACGCGCCGCGCGACGCTGCGCGCCGCGATGCGCCGCGGCTGGGTGTGGGCGATGCGGCCAGCCACGCCGCGACCGAGCTCGAGGCAGAGCTTGGGCAGCTGCGTGCTCTTGCCCGATCCCGTCTCGCCTGCGACCACGACCACCTGGTTGGCGCTGATCGCCTCGCGGAGCTGGTCGAGCGCGCCCGTCACCGGCAATTCGGGCGGGTAGGTGACCGCGGGCAGCAGCCCCCGCCGCCGCGCGAGCTCGGCCGTCGAGCGCTCGATCGCCTCGAAAACCACCCTGAGCGCCCGCGGATCGGGCTCCTTGCCGTCGCGCGCCCGCTTCTCGAGCCCACCGATGCGGGCGCGGAGTTCCCGGCGGTCGGCGGGGAGCACCGTCTCGAGCTTGCTGAGGAGGTCGCGGAACGGTGACACGGAAGTCCGACAATAGCCGAATCGCCGACCGAGTTCGCGCGGCCGATCGGCGGACATGCGGCTTCGGTGGCGCGCCCAAAGCGGGTACACTCGACGTCCCCGTTGCAGTCCGCTCCGGAGAGCCCCGGGCGCTTAGCTCAGTTGGTTAGAGCACCGCCATTACACGGCGGGTGTCGCAGGTTCGAGTCCTGCAGCGCTCATCCTGCGTATGGCCATGCCGCCATGCGCCCCTTCCCGACCGCCGACATGCGTGCCCACGCCGCCATCCTCCCGTCTTTCGCCGACCGGATGTCCTCCACCCCGACATCCGCCACGCGGACGTCGTTCGACATCGTCGTCCGATCGCTGCTCGCCCTGCTGTGCGGCGTGACCGTGGCGGCATGCGGCGAGATCGTCGAGCGCGTCCCGGACCGCCCCAAGCAGGACCGTGCCAACGCCGCCAACTTCACGCTCGATGTCGATCCGATCATGCGCGGCACGGTTGCCAGCGAGACGGTCGTCGCGGGCCTCAAGCCGGTCGTCGTGCGCGGGTACGGCCTCGTCGTCGGGCTCAAGGGCACCGGCGGTCGCCTGATGCCCGCCGAAGTGCGGGCGATGATGGTGCAGGAGCTCGCCCGCCGCGGCATCGGCAACCCGGCCAGCGGCCTCGAGGTCACCCCCGAGGGCATGCTCAACAGCCCTGACACGGCCGTCGTCATCGTCGAGGGCGTCATCCCGCCCGGCGCGACCAAGGAGACATCCTTCGACCTGCGCGTCTCGGCGCTCCCGGGAACCGACGTCACGAGCCTCGAGGGCGGCCGCCTCTACACGACCGACCTTCGTCCTGGCCCGCTCCTGATCGGCTCGCGGCAGGCGCAGATCCTTGCCTCGGGCAAGGGCAACATCTTCATCAACCCCTTCGTCGAGCCGGGCGCGACCAACCGCGACGCCGTCAACCGCCTCGTCGGCCGCGTGCTCGACGGCGGAACCGTCTCGAAGGACATCCCGCTCAAGCTCAAGCTTGCGACGTCGAGCCACACCCGCTCGCGCACGATCCAGTCGGCGATCAACTCGACGTTCCCCCGCGAGCCGAAGCAGAAGGCCGAGACCGCCCGCGGCGAGAACGCCGACTCGATCGAGCTCACGGTGCCCCCCTCCTACCACGGCAAGACCGAGGAGTTCATCGAGCTGGTGCGGCACGTGCCCCTCGACATCTCCTCCACCGAGGTCACCGCACTGTCGATCCGCAAGGCGCTGGTGGCGAACCCGGGAAGCGCCACGGCGGCGATGTGGCGCTTCCGCTCGCTCGGCAAGCGTGCGCTGCCCGTGATCCAGGACCTCTACAACTACTCCGAGGAGGAGCCGCGCATGGCCGCGCTCGAGGCGGGCGCCGCGCTCGACGACGCGCTCGCGTCGACCCCGCTCGTGGAGATGGCCAAGTCGGGCAGCATCAACAACCGCGTGCGCGCCATCGGCCTGCTCGGGAAGTTCGGCTTCAACCCCGACATCGACATCAGCCTCCGGCCCCTGCTCAACGACGCCGACCCGGACGTTCGCCTCGCGACCTACGAGACGCTGGCCAAGCGCAACGATCGCTCGGTGCGGATGATGGACATCGACGGCAAGTTCGACGTCGCCCTCGTCCCGAGCACCCAGCGGATGATCTACGTGGCGCAGAGCGGCCGGCCGACCATCGCCATCTTCGGCGATGAGACCAAGCTCGAGACGCCGCTCATGTTCACGGCGTGGGAGAACCGCCTGATGCTCAAGTCGGAGGCCGGCGACGCCGAGGTGCAGGTGTTCTACCGTCCCAACGCCGATGTCCGCGCCGAGATCCAGGTGGTTGATCCGCACCTGTCCGAGCTGACGGCGTTCCTCGGGCACACCATGACGATCGAGAAGCCGCTGCCGGGGCTCGGGCTCTCGTACGGCGAGACCATCGGCGCGATCCACGGGCTCTGGCGCAACGGCCACATCAAGGCCGACTTCAAGGCCGAGCAGGACCGCGTGATGGCGGCGATCCTCCGCCTGCAGGCCGACGAGGACGACGTGGTGCGGCCCGAGTTCGAGCCCATGGAGGCCGAGGCCGAGCCAGGCGTTCCCGCCAGCGATCTCTCGGGCGTGGAGCCGCCGCCGTCGGTTGAAGTTCCGCGTCGGGGACGCGATACTGTGCCCCGCTGAGTCTGGCGCTGCTTCCCAGGAGGGGACCACGTCGCGAGCCGGCCGGTTCGGAGCGCTGCGTCGTCGGTTCGGCGCGCGCGGGTTTGCGCGGTGCGCGGCGTCATGCCGAGCATCTGATTGGACACGGAGGTCGTAGAACGATGCGTCTTGCCAAGCTTGTGCTCAGTGGGTTCAAGAGCTTTGCGGATCACACCGAGTTCCGCTTCGACGCGCCCATCACGGGCATCGTCGGCCCAAACGGCTGCGGCAAGTCGAACGTCGTCGACGCGATCAAGTGGGTGCTCGGCGAGCGCAGCGCCAAGAGCCTCCGCGGCGGCGCGATGCTCGACGTGATCTTCGCCGGTTCGGCCGCGCGCAAGCCCGCGGGCATGGCAAGCGTCACGCTCTGCTTCGAGAACCCCGTGCTGGCGCAGGAACTCGACCGCGGCGAGGACGAGACGCCGAGCCTTGATCCCGAGACCGACCCCGAGACCGGCGAGCCGATCGAGCGCGTGGTCGACCGCCGCGCCGTGCGCAACCGCCGCCTGCCGATCGACGCCGACACCGTCGAGGTCACCCGCCGCCTCACCAGCGACGCGAAGAGCGACTACCTCATCAACGGCCGCAAGGTGCGGCTCAAGGACATCCGCGACCTCTTCCTCGACACTGGCATCGGCAACGACGCCTACTCGATCATCGAGCAGGGCAAGGTCGACGCGATGCTGCTCGCGAACCCCGTCGAGCGCCGTTCGATCCTCGAGGAAGCCGCGGGCGTCGCGCGCTTCCGCGTGCGCAAGGTCGAGGCGGCGCGCAAGCTCGAGTCCGCGGAGAAGAACCTCGTCACCACGCGCGAGCAGCTCGCCAACACCGAGCGCCGCCTGCGCATCGTGCGCGGCCAGGCCGACAAGGCGCGCCGCTTCCAGGAGCTCGACACGCGCAGGCGCGAGCTGCGCCGCGCGCTGTCGCTCGACGTGTTCCACGAGCTGCAGGAGCGGCTGCACGGCCTCACGAGCGAGCTCGCCGTGCTCGAGCAGGAGAAGGCCGCGTTGGCGGCGGAACTGTCGAAGGCCGAGGATGCCAAGCAGGAGGCGGAGGCGGTGCGCCAGGAGGTCGGCGTCGAGCAGCACCGCCTCGAGCAGCGCCGCCTGGAGCTCTCCTCGAGCGAGGCCCAGGCGCGGCAGCGCGCGGAGTTCGCGCAGCGGTCGCTTGCCGAGGGGCGCGAGGCGCTCGAGCAGGAGCGCACGCAGCTGGCGGCGCTCGGCCAGGAGACCGCTGCGCTTGCCGAGGAACTCGGCGGCGCGCGGGAGGGCCTCGAGCGTGCCAGCGCCGAAGCAACCGACGTCGAGCAGACCACGATCCGCGAGAGCGAGCGCCGGCAGAAGGCGCAGCAGGCGGCGTTCGACGCGCAGCGCGCCGCCGACGTGGTCGGCGAGCAGGCCGCGCGGCTCGAGCGCGAGCGCGGCGCGCAGGCGCAGCGGCTTGCCGCGATCGAGTCGCGGTCGCGGTCGCTTGCCGACGAGCTGCGGCGCCTCGAGGCGCGCATCGAGCCCTTCGCACGCGAACTCGACGCGCTGCGCGCCACGCGCCTGCAGCACGTCGTGCGCGGTCTCGTCGCCCAGGACGAGATCGTGCGCATCCAGCGCCAGCTCGACGAGCGCACCCGCGCCGCGAGCTCCCTCACCGAGTCGCAGTCGCAGCTCGCCCGCACCCTCGCCCGCGTGCGCGACGAGAAGACCGCCGTCGAGAGCCGTCGCCGCGTGCTCGACGAGATGGGCCGCGCCCACGAGGGCCTCGGCTCGGGCGTGCGTGCCGTGCTCAACGACCGTACGCGCTTTCCCGCCGTGGTCGGCGTCCTCGCGGACCTCGTCGACACCGACCGCGCCAACGCCGATGCGGTCGAGGCCGCGCTCGGCGATCTGCTCGAGCTCGTGATCGTCCAGGACAGCGCGCAGCTCGCGGCGCACGCCGAGGCGGCGCTGTCGCTGCGCTCGCGTGTCGCCTTCGCGAGCGACGCACCCCTCGCCACCGCGCGCCCTGCGGCAACGATCGTCGCCGCCCCGGTCGCCGGCGCCACGCCCCTGCTCGAGCTCGTGCGCGTCGACGCACGCGTCCGCGCGCTCGCCGAGCGGCTCCTCGCCACGACCTTCGTGGTCGACACCCTCGACCGCGCCGTCGAGCTCGCCCGCGGTCCGCTCGCGGGCTGCCGCATCGCCACCCGCACCGGCGCGCTCGTCGACGAGCGCGGCCGCGTGATCGCGAACGCCTCGGCCCGTGCCGACGCAGCCGCAGGCGGCTTCCTCGCCCGTCGCGCCGAGTTGGCCGAGCTCGTCGCACGTGCGGCACAGCTCACCACCCACGTGGCCGAGCTCGAGGAGGAATCGCTCCAGCTCGACGTCGAGTCGAAGGCTGCACAGGAAGCGGCGCGCGCCGCGAACCAGGCCCTCGCCGACGCCCGCCGCAGCGCCCTCGACGCCACCCACCAGACCGAGCGCACCGAGCAGCTCATGCGCCAGATCGAGCGCCAGCGCGACTCGGCGTCGGCCGAGCGCGGACACCTCGTCGAGCGCCTGCGCGCAAGCGACGAAGAGGCTCGCGGCGCACAGTCGCGCCTCGAGTCGACCACGCAGGACGCCGTCGGCGCCGCCGCCAAGCGCGACGAGGCTCGGGCTGCGCTCGACGCCGCCAAGTCCATCGCACAAGAGGCAGGCGATGCCCTCGCCGCCGCCCGCGTGCGCGCGGCGCAGGCGATCGCGGCACTCGAGGCCGCCAAGCGCGAGGTGCGCCACATCGAGACCCGCACCGCCGAGCTCGCCCGCCAGGACTCCGCCCTTCGCGAGAGCACCGTGCGCCGCGTGGCCGCCATCGAGCGCGCCGAGGCGATGCTCGAGGAGAGCAACGGCGAGCTCGCCGAGGCGACCGCCGGACTCGCGGCGCTCGCGGGCGAGTTCACCGTGGTCGCAGAGCGGCTGCGCGAGGCGCAGGCCGCCGTCGAGGAAGCCAGCCGCCAGGTCGACGGCGCGCGCGGCGACGCGACCCGCGTCGAGCGCAACGCCCACGCGGTCGAGCTCTCGCGACGCGAGCTCGAGGTGCGTCGCGAGAGCCTCGAGGAGCAGACCCTCAACGAGGCGGAACTCGACCTGCGCGGCGCATACGCCGCCTACCTCGAGGAGCGTGCCGCCGAGGGCTTCGTGGCGATCGAGCGCGAACCCGCCCAGCGCGAGGTCGACGAACTCAAGGATGTCATCCGCAAACTCGGCAACGTCAACCTCGACGCGATCGACGAGCTCTCGCAGCTCGAGCTCCGCAACGACGAGCTCGTCCGGCAGCTCGCCGACATCGACAGCGCCAAGACCAGCCTCGAGGCGCTGGTCAAGGAGCTCGACGACGCGAGCCGCACCCGCTTCCAGGAGACCTTCGAGCGCGTCCGCGAGACCTTCGCGGGACAAACCGGCATGTTCCGCCGCCTGTTCGGTGGCGGCAGCGCCGACATCTACCTGCTCCCGCTCGAGAACGGCGAGACCGACTGGCTCGAGTCAGGCGTCGAGATCCGCGCCAAGCCGCCCGGCAAGGAGCCGCGCGTCATCAGCCAGCTCTCGGGCGGCGAGAAGACCATGACCGCCGTCGCGCTGCTCATGGCGATCTTCCAGTCGAAGCCATCGCCCTTCTGCATCCTCGACGAGGTCGACGCCGCGCTCGACGAGGCGAACGTCGAGCGCTTCTGCCATGCGCTCGAGCCGTTCCTCGACGTGTCGCACTTCATCGTCATCACGCACCACAAGCGCACGATGCAGGCGTGCCACCAGCTCTACGGCGTCACCATGCCCGAGCGTGGCGTCAGCCGCCGCGTCGCCGTCAAGTTCGACGAGGTCGGCGCCGACGGCCGGCTCAACAAGGCCGCGTCGGAACGCGCCGCACTCGAGCCGCAGGCCGACGAACGCACCGCAGAGCGCGCCGATGCCCGCCCCGAGCCCCCGCTCGTCGAGATTGAGACGATTCCGCGCGCGGCGATCCCCGCGCCCAGCGCAAGCCTCGCCAACGCGTGGCAGTGATCGGCGTGGATCCTCGATCCTCTCGAGGATCCCACGCCGGCAAGCCGACTCCCAGAGCAACCCGTTCCGTAGTCTCCCCGTCCGAGTCGACTGGCGGGCACTCGTGGTGCAGCGAAGGCTCGAGGAAGTCATCCCCGTGGAGATCCATGGTGGCGAGATCCATGGTGGCCCGCGTGGGTGGGGTCGGATTTCTCACAGAGAGCACGGAGGACACGGAGGGCCGATGTCGCATCGGAGCGATCGACGCGCGTCTTCCGTGACCCATGCCTTCAACGAACCCCATGCCTTCGATGAAACCCATGCCTTCAATGAAGCATGGGTGCCCGCCAGACGAAGTCTGCGGAACACACGGCATCAGCCTTCGATCGGAGTGGTCGACGTGGATCCTCGATGGTTTCGAGGACCCCACCGCCGCGACGCCGATCCGGCTCACATCATCACGGGCACTTCTGGAAGTACACGATCCGCGGCTGGTCGTCGGGGCTGTTGCAGTTGCTGCGGTCGATGCACATCACGTACCGCGAGTCGTCGAGGATCAGGTCCTTCTTCGTGCCGTCCCATCGGCCGGTCGAGTCGTCCTGCCGGACCTGGCGCACGCGGAGGTAGACCGTGAACACGTCGCTGCGCGTCGTCACGAGATTGCCGATGCCCTTGAGCACGAGGTTAAAGTCCTCGGCGTCGCCGAGGGGCTCGTCGTGCTCCTTGAACGGGATGACGGGATCGGGATCCGGCGTGATCGCGCCGAGGATGTCGGCGGGCAGCTGCCGCGGCCGCGGGTTCGTGCGGTCGGTTGCCCACGAGTATCCGATGTCGTAGTCGCCGAAGCCGCCGACCGCGTAGTCGGCGTACGGGTCGTAGCCGAGCCAACGCGTGGTGTAGCTGGCGCGAAGGCCGGCGGGCACCGTGCTATCGGGCAGGCGGTTCAGGAGCAGCAGCTCGCCGATCGAGGCAAAGCCGCGCTCACCGCGCATCGACGGGAACAGCCGCGGCAGCGATGCGGGCAGCGTCGAGCCGAGTCCGCTGCTGTTGATCTGCCCCTGCGTGAGGCCGCGGTCGGCATAGGTCGGAAGCAGCCCGACGTTGAACGGCGTCGGCGCGCCGAACAGGCCGCGGTCGCGGTACGAGCGAATTGCATCGACCAGGTGCGAGTACGGCGCGCTGCCCTGCGAGGTCTTGGCCAGCCGCGTCATGAGCGGCATGGCCTGGATGACCTCGGGGAGCGCAGTGTTGATGTTCACGAGTCCGCGCGTCGCGCGGCCCGTGTAGCCACCCGCGAGGCTGTAGCGACGTTCCTCGGCGCGCGCGTTGTCGAACGGATCGGTCGCATTGCCGTTGACGTTGCGATCGAACGCGTTGCGCCCAGGTCCGTCGATCGTGAGGCCGTCGAGCAGCGCCACGCCCATCGGCAGCGGCGGGCGCCACGGCTGGTAGCCGCCCTGCGGCGTCGGCGGATTGGTGGTCGAGTTCGGGTCGAAGCGCGCGCCGATCACGGGCGTGCCCGGATCGTCGTTCGCGAGCTCGCCAGGCGGGCGGATCCACAGGCGGTTCGTGTAGATGCCCGTACCGGGATAGAACTCGCTGTCGACGTCGTCGTCGAGCATGATCTCGGAGAAGGTGCGCACCGTGGTCGGGTTGCCGCCCCAGCCCTCGAACACGTGACCCCAGAGGAAGACATCGAGGATCTCGCCGATCTGCTCGAAGTCGGTGTCCTTCTGCGTCATCTGGAACGGGATCTGCGCCGCGACCACGCCCTCGAAGCGCACCCAGTCGGACTGGCGCGCGCCCTTGTTGCCGATCATCCACTCGAACTGCGAGCCGCCGATCTCGGCGATGCCGTGGCAATCCTGCGCATACACCTGACCCGGAACGCTGGTGAGCCCGAGCTTGGGAAGGAACGGCATGGGACTCGTTCCGAGCGACGAGATGACCTCGGTGCCGCCCGGCGCGATCGCCACCTGGTTGGTGAAGAACACGGGCTTGCCGCGGAGGTTGCGGCCGAACATGTCCATGAACGTGTAGTTCACCCAGCGGTTCTGGCCCGACTGGTCGCCATCGGGATCGGTGCCGATCTTCCAGCAGTCGCCCTTGTAGCCGTTGGCCTGGGGCGCGCCGATGTTCGACACGCCGTCCCACTGGCGCTCGGCGCGCGCGGGCTCGGTGGCCATGCTGAACACGTAGCGCGGCGAGCGCTCTGTGGCCGAGATGCGCTTCTGCGCGATCGTGACCGCGGAGTCGTTCCACGTGTCGACGTCCCACGCCCAGATGCGGCTGGCGCGGCACCACGTCATGTAGAAGTCGTTGTCGCGGATGCGGATGCCCGAGATGTAGCGGCGGACGGGATTGGGATCCCAGAAGTACTTCTTCTCCGGCGGGATGTACGCGGGGTCGGTGAACAGGCGGTTGACCGCCTCGTTGAAGTTGACCTCGGGCCCCGTGAACTCGTTGTCGAAGCGGTCGACGACCACCTGGACGGGCCCGCCACCGACGCCGGCCGGCGGCGTGATGTTGCGGATGATCTGCACGGGCTGCTGGTTGGCGTCGGTGTAGCGCGCGTTGGCGGCGCTCGGCTCGCCCGGCGCGTTCACGTCGGTCACCACCCAGCTCGTCGTGGCGTCGAACACCAGCGTGCGGTCCTGCGTGTCGACGTCGGGATCGTTGGTCGCACCCTGCGAGTCGTAGAGCGACGCGTACTCGATCACGCCGTCGCCATCGATGTCGGTCGGCTGCAGGACGGTGCCCTGCATCTCGCCCTTCTCGAGGTCGAAGAAGTCGAGGACGGCCGCGCGGAAGGCGCCGGCGGGATACGCGCCGACTGCGTTCGCCTCGACCGCATACACGATCGCGGTGCTCGGCTTGCCGAGCGTCGCGGGCGGAAGCACGGGATTGACGCCGTAGCCGGCCGCAATGCTGCCCGCCGTGAAGTTGAACGTCTTGCCGTAGAACTCGAGCCGGAAGTCGCCGAGCGAGATGGGCGTGTCGTACGGGTTCGCGATCTGCACCGCGATGATCGCGGTCGGCTTGCTCGACGAGTCGACGAAGTTCTCGCCGCCGTCGTCGACATCGGGCGGAAGCTCTTCCTCGCCCGCCGGCGGATCCTCGCCCGGCCAATCGTTCTCGGTAAAGGTCGAGCGCGGATACACGAGGCCGAAGAAGACCTCCATGATGAACGGCTGCTTCTCCATGCCGAGGTAGAAGCGGTCCTGGATGTTCGGGTCCTGCACCGCATCGGTGGTGGGCGGGAAGTACCCGTTCGGGTCGGCCGACGGCGCGCTCGGATAGAGCGGACGATCGACCGCGACGCCCGACGTTCCGATGGTCACGGGCTCGTCGCTGGCCGTGTCGAGGTTGGCGACATAGCTCGCGATCATGCTGCGCGTGCGGCGATAGTCGGCCTGCGTGTCGCCGTAGTACGAGCTGTACACGGTCTGGCCCAGGGCGTTGGTGGTGGTCGCAGTAAGCGTCTTCTCGAGCAGGCGGACCAGGTCGCGGCGCCACTCGAAGGAGGCGAAGGGCAAGCGCTGGAGCGCGGGCGCACCGTTCGCGTCAACGTACGTCGGACGACGCAGATCGACCTTGAATCGCTGGCGCGACCACTCGTTCAGGTTCGCCTGCTGGAAGGCGTTGTAGTTGGGGTCCGTCGTCGGCGGCACGTCTCCGCCCGCGTTCAGATAGTTGATCGCGGGGCTGTAGTACGGCGTCACCCACAGCGCGGGTGGCATGAGCTCGTTGCGCGCGCCGTTGAAGAGGGTGAGCTTGCGGCGGTTGTCGACGAGCAGCTGGCGCGCGTCGAGCTGGTCGAGGTACTCGTCGGCCTCCTCGCGCTGCGGGCTCGAGCGCAGGAACTGGAAGTCGTTGGCGGTGTCGCCGTCGCGCGCGGGGCTGAAGAGGCTGACCGCCTGCTCGAAGCGCGAGAGAACGCCCGGCATGTTGTTGCCGTGGTAGGCGCGCAGCTCGAACTCGTCGGCTGCGTCGAACGGCGTCAGTCCGAAGCGCGGCTGCTCGGGATCGCCGCCCACGATCTTGAACCACGCGAGGCGCTCCGAGGCGCTCTCGAACGTGCCCTGCGGGATGTCGGTGGGCAGGGTCGGGTCGATGAGCGAGAGGCCAAGCGCGGGCGCGCCGGGATCGCTGCCGCCCGTGGGCGTGCGCATGCCGATCGCGTGCAGGAACGACACGGGCTCTGTGAACGGAGGCGCGTCGCCGTAACGGCCGCGGTCGAAGCGCGGGATGCCGCCCGGAAAGCCGATCTGCGGCGTGCCGGACCAGTAGGTCGGCAGCGGCGAGTTGTTGGCGTTCGAGGCGGGAATGCCCGTGACGTTCGTCGAGGGCTGGTTGACGGGACCGTCGAAGAAACCAACCGTCGCGCCGTTGTTGTTGACGGGCGGATACTCGCCTGCGCTCGTCACGAGACCGAGATCGGACGGCGTCGCGCCCAGCGTCGAGTCGAAGGAGAACTTCGTGGCGACGTTGGCGTTGAGCAGCGCCGAGTTGTCGACGACCGACACGCCCACGATGGTGCGGATCGACCGCTCGGTGCCCACGGGCGCGACGAACCAGTAGCTGTCGGTGAAGCCGTCGCCGTCGGTGTCGGTGAAGGTGCGCGACACGACGTTGCGCAGCGTGCCGTCGCGGAACTCGTCGGTGGGCTTGCCGAGATCCTTCAGGCGGAAGAAGTTCGGCAGCGCCGCCGAGGGATCGGCGTAGCTGTTCGGGTAGTTGAAGAACCAGTTGTTCACGCGCTGCTGGAACTGCGCGGCGTTGGCGATGGGCGCAGGGAACACGCCGGGCAGCCACTGCTCGTACGGCATGGCCACGGCGTAGGGAGCGGCCGCGTTCTCATCGAGATTCGCGACGGTGTTGAGCCCGATGTTGCTGATGTCGGGCACCACGCGCCAGCCGTTGTTGGCGCTCGGCAGCCACGAGAGGTGCGACCAATGCGAGAAGGTGAACAGGTCGGGCACGCCGTCGCCGCTCTGGTCGACGCCCACGCGCTCAGGCTCGGTCGAGCGCAGCCAGCGCGAGTCGCCCATGCCGGGGCTTCCGTACGGATTCTCATCGCCGATCGTGCGGCCGGTCGCATCGGAAAGCTGGCCATTGGGCGATCCGGGCCCGAACGGCCACGGACTCGTCGCGCCGAAGAAGTCGGGCCAGTTGGTCCACGCCTTGACCTCGTAGGGGGCGAAGTTGTAGCCAAAGAGCGGCGCACCCGTCGCGACACCCGTGTTGTCGAACGCGGGTCGGTCGATCGAATAGCGCGACGCGTCCAGCGGAGCCGCATCGCGCGGCCACGACGCGCTCGCCACGCGGACGGGCGGGTTGACCGAGTTGTCGACGCGCGCGAACGGATCGACGATCGCGCCCGTGTTCGTCACGGAGACAGGCTTCGCGAACAACGCCCCCGCGATCTCCTGCGCCACGTTCACGGCCACGCTCTCGGCGCGGCCATCGCGGCCGGCCGACGACTGCTGGGCGGCCGAGGTCTGGCGCACCGCGCGCGTGCGGCTCACGAACGCCGTCGCGATGATCACGAGCAGCACCAGGATCGCCGTCACGAGGACGATCGTGTTGCCGCGGCGCGCGCGACGATGGTTCGAATGGATCGAGGTCGAATGCATGGAAGGATCCTCAGTCAACACACAGCGTGCGCCCTGCTCCCGCGCGCTCAGCGCTTGGGCAGGTCGACGATGAACTGGAAGTCACGGCCGCCCTGGATGCGACCCAGCGGGTCGTGCAGGCGAAGCGTGATGCGGATGGCGGTGGGAAGCGGCGTGTACGGTCCGCGGTTGCGTGCGAGCGGGTTGATCTCGCCCGCGTTGTCCTTGTTGAAGCCGAAGACAGCCTGGTAGACGCGCTTCGCGTCCTGCTCGCTGCTGCAGCGCCAGACGGGGCGATTGACCACGTTCGCATCGCCCGCGCGGTTGATCGGTCCCTCGACCGAGCACACGATGTCGGCATTCGACAAGTTGGCGACGACGAGCGGCACACCGATGGTGCCCCAGTCGCCTACCTGGCCGTTCAAGGTGAAGTTCGGGCTGTTCGACACAGGGCGGACGGAGCTCGCAGCGGGTCCGCTCGCCGCAAGCGCGTCGAGACCGAACCACGGCTGCGCTGCACCCGACAGCACGACCATGCCCACGGGCTCGCCGCCGGTGGGCGTGCCACCCGAGGCGAAGCCGCCGAATGACTGACCGACGCCATTGCCCCAGGTCCACTCGACCTTGAAGCTCGAGCAGTTCGCAGCCAGGATCGGCGCGCTGAGCATCTGGTCGGCCTTGGAGGAGCTCGGCGCAACCTTCTCGACGCGCGGGTACGAGAGGTAGAGCGCGTTCGCGCCGTTCGACGGGCTCGCGGCCGTGGCGGGCGCGGCCCAGTTCGCGACCGTCTGGATCATGCGCAGGCGCGACGATGGGCCCGACCACGGGTTGGCCAGGTTGTCGAACACGAACGGAATGCCCTGCACCGACTGCTGCGCGTCGGGCTGGTACGCCATCTGGCTGAACAGGTCATCGGGCTGCCACTTGATGACGTCGACGCGGCCCGTGGTCCACAGGGGCGCGTAGGTGTTCGGGTACTTGGTGGCCAGCGGTCCAAGCCGGATGTTGCGGTTGGTGAACAGCGACACCGACGCGTTCGTCTGCCCGCTGCCGTAGCGCGGCGCGGTGGTGGTGGTCGCCTCGCCCGCGCCGTCGAGCGTGGTCGGGAGACCGTCGGTGCCCATGAGCGTGGCCAGGCGAACCAGCGGCCAGTTGCTTGCGATCACGGGGGGCAGGTTGCCCACGCCCTGCGCGGCGCCGTCGGGCCACCGCTCGAGCTCCACGCGACCGCTCTTCCACGGCACGGGGGTCGCGTTCGAGTTCTCGTAGCTGAACGGCCCGGTGTTCACGGGCAGCGTGGGCGCGACCACGCCATGTCCGTAGTAGACGCGCGCCACGGCGCTCTCGGCCGTCCACGTCGAGGCGACGTTTCCGACCGAGCTCGACTCCTGCGAACCCGTGTACTGCGTCGTGGTTCGCACACCGCGTGTGAAGAACGCCACCTGGTCGGCGCGAATCTCGGTCGCACCCAGCGAGGGATCGACCACGGGGCTCTGCGACTGGCCGAAGGCGTTCACCTCGACCTGCTGGATGACCATGAACCCGTTCTTGGGAAGGTTGGCGAAGTCGGCGCGGATCTGCTGCTCGATCGCGTTCGCGGTCTGGATGAGGTCGGCGTTCGCCTCGGCGATCGACGAGACCTTGCTGGCCGCGCTGAAGATGCGCGCGGTCGCGACGACGACCACCACCAGCACGGCCACGGCAACCAGCAGCTCGACGATGGTGAAGGCGCGGAGGGCACGGGTCGGGTGCTTCGGGCGCGGCATCAGAGTTCCTCCACCGTGACGTAGATCGGCGTGATGACGTTGCCCGCGCGGTCGGTGTTGGGCACGAACCAGATTGCCTGGATGTTGGCGTGGAACGAGCCCGCGCTGGTGTCGTTGCCGACGGTGGGCGCCGTGCCGTAGATCGGCGCGCGCGGATTGACCGGGATGCGCCGCTGCAGCTTGACGGGGCCCTGGTTGGGGAAGGTCGAGGTCGCCGATCCCGCCACCAGACGGCCTCGCAGCACCTCATGCTGGTTGCCTTGGTTGTCGATCCAGATCTGCGCGGGCGCCATCCAGTCGTCCCACGTGCGGCCTGCGCCGAACGGCGTGCCGCGATGCGTGTTGGGAATCTCGTCGCCGTAGGCGATCGCCGTGTAGCCGTTCGCAGGGGTGATGCCCGCGCCCTGCGTGGCCAGTCGGTTGGGCCACGAGATGTTCTGCCCGGGGTTCGGTGCGTAGTACACCATCGGGATCGGCGGGGTGTTGACCGTCGTGTCCATGGTGCCCGCAGGCGCGGTGCCGACGAGCGCCGTGTCGATGCGCTGCACGCTGTAGGCGCGCGGATCGCCACCAGGCGCGCTCACGCGGTAGACGAACACCGCCACCTGGATGCGTCCGCCGTTGCGGCGGAACATGCAGTCCCAGTAGTACAGCGGCGTGGTCGTCGTGATGACGCTCGCGCCGTAGTTCGCAGCGGCCTGCGGATACGAGCGCTCGGCCTGCGTGAAGGTCACGGCAGGCTCGAGCAGGCGCTGCGAGAGCGCGTCGAGGCCCGCAGCCGACACGGGGTCGGTGAACAGCGGGTACTTCAACCTGTTGTAGGGAATCCCGTACAGGGATGCGTTCGAGGTGAACTGGATGCCGTCGACGATTTCCGTCGCCTTCTGGTTGGTCGGCGGGAACGGCTGAAGCCCGTACTGCTGGCGGGTGTAGCCCGCGCTGAACACGTCGATGGTGCCGGCGTCGGCGGGGTTGAAGTTGAAGCCAGGGCGCATCCAGCACCAGTCGCCGCTGACCTGCGGAGGAACCGCGCCACCGCTCGTCTGGAACGCGCCGGCGATGCCCGGGTTCAGGTACTGCGGCGCGAGCCCGAAATCCTGGAAGCTGCCGAAGTCGTCCTGCGACAGCTTGGTGCGGATGGTGGCCAGCGCGTTCTTGGCGACGATCGGCCCGACGGTGTCGTCGGTGGCCTGGCGCTGCAGCGCGATGCCCGCGGGAAAGAGCGCCGAGATCGAGATCACGCCGATCCCGAGGATGAACACGGCGAGCAGCATCTCGACGAGCGAGAAGCCTGCGTTGCGACGGTTGGCGCGCATCAACGCACCTTCCTTTCGGGAAGTCCGCTGAAGCGGTTGAAGGTGATCCGGTCGCCGAACTGCGCGATGTAGCCGCTGGGCCCGGTGAGCTCGCCGAGCACGTTCGCGTCGACGCCCCAGTTGGTGCCCTTGAGCTCGCGCGCGGCCTTGTCGTCGTACACCGACAGGAAGGGCACGAACATGAGGTTGGTCTCGTCGTCGGGGTGGTCCTGCAGCCAGAACTGCTCGAACAGGCCCGACGCGCAGGCGCCGAGCTGGACATCCTGCGGATCGGCGGGCGGATTGGCGAGGCCGCCGTTGTCGTTCCAGTCGACGTAGCACTTCTGCTCGTCGATCGACGAGCTCGGCGCGCGCGTCAGGAACTCGCCGTTCGGCCCGAACAGCACCGCGACCACGCGGTTGAACTCGATGGTCTCGGTGCATGCGGCCGCGAGCGGCAGCTCGATCTGCGTCGCGTACACGAGCTCCGAAGGAATGGAGCCGAAGTTTCCCGGTGGGTCGTACATCGGACCCGCGACCTTGATGCCCTCGGGGAGCACGGTGGCGGGGATGTCCCGCACGGGACGGAACCGCTCCGCCATGCGAAGGCCGATGTTCGTGGCGCCGAACGCCGCGCGCTCGCCCGTCGAGCGGATGGTGATGACCTCGACGCGCTGCGGGATGTTCGGACGCGACGAGTTCCACACGGGGCGGAACACCACGCCCGTCACCTCGCTGTCCTTGATCGCTGCGGCGCGGGCGTTGCCGAGCGCGCTGGTCACGGCGTTGGTCGCCGCGGCAAGGCGCGAGCCCGAGGTCAGGCGCCGCGCGCCGATCGTCGTGAGCAGCGCAAGGATGCCGATCACGCCCATCACCACCACCAGTTCGATGATGGTGAAGGCCGCGCGCCTGCGGCGCGCTGGATTCGTGGGGCTATGGCTCATGGCATCGAGCATGGCTGGTCTCCCGTTCACACTCACGGTTCGTAGCTGTAGAGGTTGTCGTTGCTCGGCGTGTACGTCGAGCCCGATTGGACAGTGAACCGCGAGTCGTTGCCCGCCGACATGAAGAGGATGCGACGGTCCTTGCACGAGACGCGCATGCCGCCCTGCGTGGTCGGCACGCCCCACTCGCTGTCGCACTTCACGGTGCCGTCGGGATCGATGATGTTGGCGTTGTTCGCGGCGAGCTCGGCCGAGGTCGCGTCGCGGCCCGGGAAGACGGCGATGATCGGCGTATCCCACGCATCGACGCAGTGGCGCAGCGCGGTGGGCAGCGAGCCCGCGCTCGGGCGCACGCCGCGGAACCACGCCTCAGGGAGCTTCTGCATGATCGCCGCCGAGGACGGCGCCTCGGTGATCGCCCAGAGGAGTTCCGCCGTACGGCGGAACGGCTGGGTGGAGAAGGCGGGCAGGCCGCCGGTGGCGTTCGAATAGGGAATCGCGAGGTTGGTCCACGCCGCCACGCCCGATGCGGCGGGCGGTGCAGCGGGTGCCGAGTCGACGTCGTACTTGATCGGGTTCGCGGCGCTCGGGATCGCATCCTGCGTGATGCCGCCCGTGACCGCACCCGAGCGGTACGACACGCGGCGGTCGAGCGTGCGCTCGAACTCCTCGGCGGCCATGTTCAGGACCTCGAGGGTGGCGCGCGTCGAGCGCTCTTCGCTCGCGCGCGCGACGCTCGAGCTCACGGCGAGCACGAGGCTGGCCAGGATGACGATGATCGCGATCACGGCCAGCAGCTCGATGAGCGTGAAGCCACGGCGGGATCGAGCGCGGGCGAGAAGTCGAATGTCCGTCGCGTTCATCGCGATGCCTCCACCACGTTGTCCTTGTTGAACTCGCCCACGTCGCGGCGCGCGGTGCGGTCGTACGACCGGTCGGGTCCGCGCGACAGCAGCGCGAACGAGGCGCTCTTGAGGTTGCCGTTCGAATTGGTGTCGCCGCGCGCGTCGGCCGCGCCCTCGGAGCGGTCGCCCTCGAGGATGTCGTAGTCGCGCAGCACGAACACGTCGCCGAGGTTGAGGAAGCCCCCCGCCTGCGACGGCACGTTCGACTTGAGGTCGTCGCCGCCGTAGGGCGCGCGGTAGTAGGCGATCGGCTCGCCCCAGTAGTCGAGGATGCACTTGGGGAGGTCGTCGAAGTTGGGCACGCCCTGGTCGTTGGTCACGATCGACGGACGGCCCGAGGCGTCGAAGCCGGTCAGGCCACCGATCATGCGCTCATCGATCGAGTCGATGTACGGCCCGTAGACCTTGCCCTCGACGGTGGCGGTGTTCCACTGGTTGTTGGAGACCGCAGGCGGCTGCGCCAGACGCGCCGGATTGCGCGCGCGGTAGTAGCCGCGGAAGGCGGGGTTGCCCGCGAGCGCCGGCTGCGGCGCGTCGACCGCACCCCAGCAGCCGTCCGGACCCGGCGAGCGGATGCCGAACGGCGGCGCCTCCTTGTTGCCGGCTCCCGCCGGTCCGCCGCGCACGATGCCGTAGCCGTCCTCGCCGCGGTGCCCGTAGCCGATCAGGAAGTCGGCCAGCGTGGTGTAGCTGTACCACTCCTGCTGCCGTGCCACGTCGTTGGCGCCCGAGGCGTCGGTGTAGCGCACCACGTCGCGGGCAAAGCCCGTGGTGGGAGCGCCCGTGTCCTTGCGCGCGAGCACCGGCGGGAAGTAGCCGAAGTCGGCGTTGAACTGCGCCAGGCCCGACGAGATCGAGTTCATCATGAACTGCGTCTTGACCACCTGCGCCCGCTTGGCGGTGGAGCCGAACACCACCGTGATGACTCCGATGAGGAGCACGATGATGGCGATCACCACCAGCAGCTCGGTGAGCGTGAAGGCGGCGCGCGCGCGGTGTGCCGCCGTGGATTGCGGCGTGGCTCGGGATTGGATTCGGTGCATGCGGACTCCGATCGACCGGACGGTCACTTCTTGGTGGTGCCCGACACCGACTCGATCATGGACACGAGCGGAAGGAAGAGCGCGAGCACGATCACGAGCACGATGCCGCCGAGGACGACGACCATGAACGGCTCGAGCAGCGACAGGAGGCTGGCCACCGCCACGTCGACCTCCTCGTCGTAGTTGTCGGCGATCTTCATGAGCATCACGTCGAGGTCGCCGGTCTCCTCGCCGACGTCGATCATGTTGACCACGATCGCATCGCACACCTTCGCCTCGCGCAGCGGCGCCGAGAAGGTATCGCCCTCGCGGATCGAGTCGTGCACCTTGGTGAGCGCCTTCTCGAACACGTAGTTGCCCGACGTGTCGCGCGTGATGGTGATCGCCTCGAGGATGGGCACGCCCGCGCTGATCAGGGTGCCGAGGGTGCGCGTGAAGCGCGCGATGGCTGTCTTTCGTATCAAGCCGCCCAGCACGGGCACCTTGAGCAGGATGATGTCGGTGACCGCCCTGCCTGGCCCCGTCTTTCTCACGAGCTTGAAGAAGAGGAACACGAGGATGGGCGACGCGACGACCCAGATGGCGCCCGGCACCACCTGGTCCTTGCTCGATGTGCCTGCGATCCACTTCGAGGTATTGATGAGGAAGATCGTGAGGTCGGGCAGCTTGATGTCGAAGTCCTCGAAGATCTCCTGGAACTTCGGGATGACGAAGTACATGATGCCCGTGACGATGAGCACGGCGACGAAGATGACCACCGCCGGGTAGATGAGGGCGCCGATGATGCGCCGCTTGAGGCGCTGGCCCTTCTCCATGAACTCGGCGAGGCGCTGGAGGATGACGTCGAGCACGCCGCCGACCTCGCCTGCGGCCACCATCTTGGTGTAGAGGCGGTCGAACGCCTTGGGGAACTTGGCCATCGACTCGGACAGGCTGGTGCCCGACTCGACCTCCTCGCACACGCCCTGGAGCACGGTCTTGAGGCTGCTCGGCTTCTGCTGGCTCTCGAGGATCTGCAGCGAGCGGAGCAGCGGCAGGCCTGCGTCCTGCAGCGTCGACAGCTGGCGGGTGAAGAGGGTGAGCTTCTTGGTGCTCACGCCGCCGAAGGAGAGGTTGATGCCCTTCCCCTTCTTCTTCTTGCCCGCGTCGCGGACCTTGGCGCCCTTGACGCCGGTGCCGCCGGCGATCTTCTGCTCCTTCACGCCGCTCGGGAACAGGCCCTGCGAGCGGATCTTCTTGAGCGCCTCGTCGGCGCTCGCGGCCTCGATGGTGCCGCTCTGCTTCTTGCCTGCGTTGTTCACTGCGTCGTATGCGAAGGTAGGCATGGCTCGCTCCGGTTCGTTCTGTCGTCGCGCCGCTCGCTGTCGGAGGGTGCGGGGATTGCGTGGTGTCCGACGGGGCCGCGGGCATGGCGCCCGCAGCGGCCGGTGTGGTTCAGTCTTCCGTCATCGTCTCGCGCACGACCTCGTCGATCGTCGTCTGGCCGTCGTAGATCGCCAGCAGGCCCGTCTCGCGCAGGGTGCGCATGCCGCGCTTGCGGGCCTCGGTGCGCAGCACGCGCGTGGAGGCCTGCTTGATCACGAGCTCGCGCAGGTCGTCGTCCATGACCATGATCTCGAACAGCGCCATGCGGCCCTTGTAGCCCGACTTGAGGCAGTTGTCGCAGCCGCGACCGCGCGCGAAGCGACGCCCCTCGACGTCGGCCGGGCGCAGCGCGAGCTCCATGAGCTGCTCCTCGCTCGGGGTGAAGAACTCCTTGCACTTCGGGCAGACGCGGCGCACGAGGCGCTGCGCCACGATCGCCTCGATGGTGGCGGTGAGAAGGAAGGTCTCGACGCCGAGGTCGACCAGACGCAGCACCGTGCTCGGCGCGTCGTTGGTGTGCAGCGTGGTGAGCACGAGGTGGCCGGTGAGCGACGCCTGGATGGCGATCTGCGCGGTCTCAAGGTCGCGGATCTCGCCGACGAGGATGATGTCGGGGTCCTGGCGGAGGAAGCTGCGGAGGAGCTTCGCGAAGGTGAGCTCCTGGTCGGTGTTGACCTGACACTGCACGAGTCCCTGCACGTCGTACTCGACGGGGTCCTCGGCGGTGAGGATCTTGACGTCGATCGTGTTGAGCTCGTTGAGCGCCGCGTAGAGCGTGGTCGTCTTGCCCGAGCCGGTCGGGCCGGTCACGACCACGATGCCGTTGGGCTTGTTGATCATCACGCGGAACTTGTTGAGGTCGTCCTCGCGAAGCCCGACCTTGTCGAGCGAGAGCTGCACGTTGGAGCGGTCGAGCACGCGGAGCACGACCGACTCGCCGAACATGGTGGGGAGCACTGCCACGCGGAGGTCGACCGGCGCCTCGCCGAGGTGGAGCTCGATGCGGCCGTCCTGCGGAAGGCGGCGCTCGGCGATGTCGAGCTTGGACATGACCTTGACGCGCGACACGAGCGCGGTGGCGAGGCCCATGGGGATCGCCTGCATCTCGTACAGCACGCCGTCGATGCGGTAGCGGAGCTTGAACTCGTCCTCGAACGGCTCGAAGTGGACGTCGGAGGCCTTGTCGCGGATGGCGATCATGAGGATCGACTGCACGAGCTCGACGACGGCGTTGTCGTTGGCGGCCTGGGCGATGGTCGCGAGGTCGATGCCGTCGGACCGCGACTCGAGCGAGGCGACGGCCGAGCTGGTGGCGACCTTGGAGAGGTCGAGGCCGGTGCGCTTGCCCGCGTAGCGCGCGGCCAGGATCGCGTCGATCTTGGCGGGGCTCGCCACCACGGCGCTCACGCGGAAGCCGAGGAGCTGCTTGAGGTCGTCGACGGCCTGGAAGTTGTCGGCGTTCTTGATGGCGATCGTGATGCGGTTCGACGACGGGTCGAACTCGAGGGGCACGACGCCGTAGGCGGTGGCCGTCTCGGGCTTGAGCTTGGCGAGGACGTCGTCCTGCAGCTCGAACTCGTCGAGGTTCACGAAGTGGAGGCCGCGCTGCGCCGCGAGCGCCGACTCGAGCTTGGCCTGGTCGAGCAGCCCCATCTTGATGAGGATCTCGCCCACGCGGAGGCCCTTCTCGGCGCCCTCCTGCAGCTGCAGCGCCTCGTGCACCTGCTCGCGGGTGACGTAGCCAAGCTTCCGCAGCACGCGACCAATGCGGCTGCCCTTGACGTTCTTCAGGAGTTCCTCATCGCGAACGATCGACATCGTGGTACTCACTGCTGCCGCGCGGGGTCTGGAGGTGCCTGCGACAGGTCCGCAATCGCGGTCCCTGCAACGCTATACGGCACATTTTGCCTCCCGCGGGCGTGGCTCCGAGGGGGTTTCGGTCAGGACACTTGGATTCATGCGTACGGCCCGCGGCCCCGAAACGCGGTTTCGGGGCCAGGCGACCGTCCGCCTCGGCTTGGGTTTACTCGTGATCCTCATCGAGCTCGGTGCGGCCGATGGTGCCGCCAGCGCGGTGGATCTTGTCCTTCAGGTCGCCCGGGTTCTTGCACTTGTCGATGCACTCCTCGGGCGAGATCTTGCCCTCGGAGTAGAGCCGCCACAGGTGGTCGTCGAGCAGCTGCATGCCGAACTTGCGGCCGGTCTGGATGGCCGAGTCGATGCGGAAGGTCTTGTTCTCGCGGATCAGGTTCGAGATCGCGGGGGTGACCACGAGGAACTCGTACGCCGCCACGCGGCCCGGCTTATCGACCCGGGCGCAGAGCTGCTGCGAGAGGACCGCGATGAGCGAGGTCGAGAGCTGGACGCGCACCTGCTCCTGCTGGGTGACGGGGAACGCGTCGATGATGCGGTTGATGGTGCTGGCGGCGCCCGAGGTGTGGAGGGTGCCGAACACGAGGTGGCCGGTTTCGGCGGCGCGGATCGCCGACTCGATGGTCTCGAGGTCTCGCATTTCGCCGACGAGGATCACGTCGGGGTCGGAGCGGAGCACGCGGCGGAGCGCCTCGGCGAAGCTCGGGACGTCCTTGCCGACCTCGCGCTGGTTGACCACCGACTTCTTGTGGTAGTGGTAGTACTCGATCGGGTCCTCGACCGTGACGATGTGGCGGTCGTACAGCTCGTTGATCCAGTTGACCATCGACGCGAGCGTCGTGGACTTGCCCGAGCCAGTCGGACCAGTCACGAGGAACATGCCGCGCGGGCGGCGGCAGAGTTCCTGCACGATCTTGGGAAGGCCGATCTGCTCGAAGGTGAGCAGCGTGTTCGGGATGAGTCGGAGCACCATCGAGATGTCGCCGCGCTGGCGGAAGATCGAGGCGCGGAAGCGCGCAGCGTCGCCGAAGGCGAAGCCGAAGTCGGTGCCGCCCATCTCGGCCAGCTCCTGCTGGTTCTTCTCGGGGGTGATCGACTTCATGAGCGCGGTGGCGTCGTCGGAGTCGACCACCTTGGTGGCGAGCTTCTTCAGGCTGCCGTGAAGTCGGATCGTCGGCTCGCGACCCACCGAGATGTGGAGGTCGGACGCGCCGTTCTTCACGATCGTGTCGAGGAAGCGGTCAATCTGCATCGTGGACATGGTTCGTTCTCGCTGTTCCGTCTGGCTGACCGCGCGCAGGGCGCGGGGAGTGGTTTAGACGCTGGTGGCCTCGCTCGGGTCGAAGCCCTCGACCTGGGCGAAGTTGGCGATCTCGGTCGGGGTGGTGATGCCGCGCAGGATCTTGATCTTTCCGTCGCCCACGAGGCTGCGCATGCCGCCCCGCACGGCGGCGGCGCGGATCTTGGACACGCTCGCGCGGTTGAACGCGAGGTCGCGGATCTCGGAGTTCATGGTCATGAGCTCGAAGATGGCGCGGCGACCGCGGTAGCCCGTGCCGTCGCACTCGGCGCAGCCGACGGGCTTCATGATGCTTCCCGCGGCGGCCTCCTCGTCGCTGATGCCGACGAGCTTGAGGACCTTGCGGTCCGGGCTCGGATCGGGCGCCTTGCACTTCTTGCAGAGGATGCGCGCGAGGCGCTGGCCCATGACCGCCTGGATCGAGCTCGCCACGAGGAACGGCTTGACGCCCATGTCGACGAGACGCGTGATCGCGCTCGGCGCGTCGTTGGTGTGCAGCGTCGAGAACACCATGTGGCCCGTGAGCGCCGCCTGGATGGCGATGTCGGCGACCTCGCGGTCGCGGATCTCGCCGACGAGGATGATGTTGGGCGCCTGGCGCAGCATCGAGCGGAGGACCGCCGCGAACGTGAGGCCGATGTGCTCGCGCACCTGCACCTGGTTGATGCCCTTGAACGCGTACTCGACGGGATCCTCGGCGGTGATGATCTTGCGGTCGGGCGTGTTCAGGTCGTTGAGCGCCGAGTACAGCGTGGTCGTCTTGCCCGAGCCGGTCGGGCCGGTGACGAGGAAGATGCCGTTCGGACGGCGGATGATGCGGTTGAAGGCGTCGAGGTTGTCCTGCTCGAAGCCCAGGCCCTGGAGGCCGATGCGGGCGCTGTCGGGGCGAAGGACGCGGAGCACGACCGACTCGCCGTGCACGGCGGGGCAGGTCGACACGCGGAAGTCGATCACCTTCTCCTCGATGATCTTCTTGATGCGGCCGTCCTGCGGGATGCGGCGCTCGGCGATGTTCACGCCCGCCATGAGCTTGATGCGCGCGAGCATCTGCGCCTGCATCTTCTTGGGCAGCGTGTCGCGCACGAGGCACACGCCGTCGATGCGGTAGCGGATGACGACGTCGTTCTTGCGCGGCTCGATGTGGATGTCGGAGGCGCGCCCGATCACGGCCTGGTCGATCATGCGGTCGACGAGGGTGACCATCTGCGAGTCGCCCGCATCCTTGTCGACGGAGCGGTCCGCGGATCGGTCGGCCGAGCGGTCGGCGGAACGGTCGCGCGACTGGTCGCGGGACTTGTCGCGCGACTGGTCGAGCGAGTCGGAGAAGAGCTTGTTCTGCTGCTTCGTGAGGTCGGGCCCCTCCTGGGCGCCCTGCAGCACCGTCATGACCTGGTTGCGCGAGGCGACGCCGCCTGCGGCCACGCGCATGCCGCTCATCATGCCGAGCATGTCGAGCGTCTCGATGTCGGAGGGGTCGTGCAGGCACACGAGGAGCGTGCCGCGCTCCTTGCGCATGGGGATGACGCTGTACTTCTGCTGGACCTCCGGCTTGAGGAGGTTGCGGTCGGTGCGGGCGAGCGACTCGGGCTTGGAGAGGTCGAGGAACTCGATCCCGTACTGGGTGGCCATCGCCTTGGCGACGTCGGTGTCCTTGCAGGCCCCCTGCTCGATCAGCGCCTCGCCGACGCGCTTGCCGGTGCTCTCGGCCTCAGCGACCGCGGCGGCGACCTGCTGGGCGTTGATCACGCCGCTCTCGAGGAGGATCTCCTCGATCTTCTTGTCGACTTTCTTTGCCAATTTCGGGTCTCCGAATACCTCACACCAAACCGAACGGGGCCGCACTGCGCGGAGTCTTGTAGTATCGCCTTTCGCCTCTCCCGCCGCAACCTGCCGCGGGGGGCATCTCGCGTCGAATTCCGTCCCATCTGCACCGATCCATGCACCCATCCGACGCCAAGACGCAGCCTTCAGCCACCCTCGGCGCGGGGGCACCGCGACAGCTCCCGCACGGGGTCGCGCTGGTGACGGCCGGCCCCACCGAGGAGCCCATCGACGCGGTGCGCTTTCTCGGCAACCGCTCGTCGGGCAAGATGGGCCTGGCGATCGCCGAGGCGCTGCGCGCGCGCGGCTGGGCGGTCACGCTCGCGATCGGGCCGATTCGGTCGGATGTGCCGAAGTCGCTCGCCGACGATCCGCACGTGCGGCTCATCCGGTTCCGCACTTCGCGGGAGCTCGAGGCGGTGCTCCTGACCGAGCTCCCCCAGACCGACCTCGTGGTCATGGCCGCCGCGGTGGCCGACTACCGCCCACGGACCGTGAGCGAGGGCAAGCTGCGCCGGTCGGCCGACGGCATGACCATCGAGCTCGAGGGCGTGCCCGACCTGCTCGCGACCACGCGGGCGGCGCGCAAGCCGGGCGCGCGCGTGTTCGGCTTCGCGCTCGAGCCCGCCGAGCGGCTGGTGCAGAGCGCGCAGGACAAGCTCGTCCGCAAGGACCTCGCGGGCATCGTGGCGAACCCGCTCGAGACGATGGATGCGCCCGATGTCGACGGCACGCTCTTCCTGCGCGATGGCCGCAGCATGTCGCCCGGCGCGCGGCTGCCGAAGGATGACTTCGCCGGCTGGCTGGCTGGTGTGATCGCCTGAGCGCCGACCGCCCCCGCGCGGGGCAAGTGGCAGTACAGTCCGAACATGCAGATTGGAATGATTGGCCTCGGGCGCATGGGCGCAAACATGGTTCGCCGTCTGGTCAAGGGCGGGCACTCCGTCGTGGTGTTCGACGTGAACGCGAAGGCCGTGGCGGACCTCGCCGCCGAGGGTGCTGTGCCCGCGGCAAGCGTCGCGGACCTCTGCGGCAAGCTCGCGGGGCCGCGCCACGTGTGGCTTATGCTGCCGGTGGCGTTCGTCGACGGCACCATCGCCGAGGTCGCGGCGCACCTCGGCAAGGACGACTGCATCATCGATGGCGGCAACAGCCACTACATCGACGACATCCGCCGCGCCAAGGATCTCGCCGCCAAGGGCATCCACTACGTCGATGTCGGCGTGTCGGGCGGCGTCTGGGGCCTCGAGCGCGGGTACTGCCAGATGATCGGCGGCGACAAGGCGGCCGTGGCGCGGCTCGACGGCGTGTTCCGCACGCTTGCGCCGGGCCTCGGCGAGATCGCGCGCAACCCCGATGCGGCAGGACTCGGGACCGCCGAGCACGGCTACCTCCACTGCGGCCCTTCGGGTGCCGGCCACTTCGTGAAGATGGTCCACAACGGCATCGAGTACGGGCTCATGGCCGCGTACGCCGAGGGCCTCAACATCCTCAAGCACGCCGACATCGGCAAGCACGCCTACGAGAAGGACGCCGAGACGACGCCCCTCCGCCATCCCGAGCACTACCAGTACGACTTCGACCTCGCCGCAATCACCGAGCTGTGGCGGCGCGGCAGCGTGGTCGGCTCGTGGCTGCTCGACCTCACGGCGCAGGCGATGGCGCGCGACCCCAGGCTCGAGCAGTTCGGCGGCCGCGTGAGCGACTCGGGCGAAGGCCGCTGGACGCTTGCCGCTGCGAACGACGAAGGCGTGCCTGCGCCCGTGCTGGCGGCGGCGCTCTTCGGGCGATTCCAGTCGCGCGGCAACGCCGAGTTCATGAACAAGGTCATGAGCGCGCAGCGCTTTGCCTTCGGTGGCCACCTCGAAAAAGCACACGAGACGAAGCACTGAGATGCGCGTCGCACCCCCGACGCCGACCAGGCTCGCGGAGCACGTGCTGTGGGGACTGCGGCATCCGCTGCGCGCATTCCTGTGGACGCTGCTCGGGCTGTTCGCGCTCCGTCCTGCGCTCGACGGGACGCCCTACCTCTACGTCGTCGACACGCTCTTCGTCATGCTCGTCGTCGCGGCGCTGCGGGCGCTGGTCGCCTCGCGCGCCCTGCTGGTCGGCGCGCTCATCGTGGTCGCCCTCACGGTGGCGTCGCGCATCGCGGGCGACGTCGAGGCGTTGCGCTGGCTGGCGGGCAGCTCGAGCGCCCTGTCGGCGGCGCTCGTGGGGCTGCTGCTCGTGTTCCTCTTCGCGCACGTGGTGCGCGCGCCGCAGGTCACGCACGACGTGATCCTGTCGGCGATCACGGTGTACGTCCTGATCGGGGTGTTCTGGGGCTTCGCGTTCCTGCTGCTCTACCAGGCGTCGCCGAGCGCGTTCGAGCTCGACCATTCCCAAGGCTCCCCCGAGGTGCAGCTGCGCTACTTCTCGCTGCTCACGCTCACCACGGTGGGATACGGCGACATCGTGCCGAAGTCGACCGAGGCGCGCGCCTTCGCCACCATCGAGGCGCTGGTCGGGCAGATCTACCTCGCGGCCGTCGTGGCGCGGCTCGTGGGCATCTCGGTCGCGTCGCCAAGCCCGACGAGCGCAGGAAACGGCCACGACGGCACAGCCTGAGCCCGTAGGATGCGGGTGCAGCCGGGCCCGTGGCGAAACTGGCAGACGCAGCGGACTTAAAATCTGCGGCCGCGAGGCGTGTGGGTTCGATTCCCACCGGGCCCATTGCATCCAACACCGAACGCGCGCGAAGCGCGAACCCCGCGAACGAATGTGCGTAGGAGCCTCCCCATGCGAACTGCCATTGCCTTCATGCTCGGTGCCCTGATGCTCCTGCCGGTGGTCGTCGTCGGCGTTGCGCGAACGACGTCTGCTCTTCCCGAGGCCGGGAGCGACGCGGTGCGGACCACGCCGGTCGCACGCACCGTGCCCGCGTCGGAAGGAGCTGCCGACGAAGCGACGCGCGACGGCCGGCGCGAGAAGACGCAAGAGAAGGCGCAAGAGAAGGCGCAAGAGAAGCAGCAAGCCCCCAAGGACAACACGCCCGTGACCACGACGTCGAAGATCTACTCTCCCGCCGGCTACGACATCACGCCCCTGCCGCGCGACAAGGTCAAGGAGCTCGCCAAGAAGCTCGATCCCGAGACCTACCGCATCACGCAGGAGTCGGGCACCGAGCGTCCGTTCTGCGGCGGCCTCCTCGACAACAAGAAGGAAGGCACGTACTGCTGCGTGGTCTGCGGGCTGCCGCTCTTCTCGAGCGACCACAAGTTCAACTCGGGCACGGGTTGGCCGAGCTTCTTCATGCCGTTTGCAGCGGGCCATGTGGCCGAGAAGGTCGATCGCTCGCACGGAATGATGCGCACCGAGATCAACTGCGCGCGCTGCGAGTCGCACCTTGGCCACGTGTTCGACGACGGTCCGCGCCCGACCGGCCTGCGCTTCTGCCTGAACGGCGTGTCGCTCACCTTCTACGAGAAGGGGCAGGCGATGCCCGCCGAGTCGCAGCCGATCAAGACCGAGACCGCGTACTTCGCAGCCGGCTGCTTCTGGGGAGTCGAGCACTACTTCCAGCTCGCGCCCGGCGTGATCAGCGCCGAGAGCGGATACATGCAGGGCTCGAAGGACAAGCCCACCTACCGCGACGTGTGCGAGCAGGATGAGCTGCCCGCGCGGCTTCGCGCGCCGAACGCCGACGGCACGCCGTGGAAGGGTCACGCCGAGGCGGTCAAGGTCGTCTACGACCCCACGCGGATCAGCTTCAAGGAGCTCATGCGCGGCTTCTTCGAGATGCACGATCCGACGCAGCTCAATCGCCAGGGGCCCGACTACGGCACGCAGTATCGCTCGGGCATCTACACGGTGAGCGATGCGCAGGCGGCCGAGGCCAAGGCGTACATCGCGGAACTCGGCTCGGAAGGCCTCTCCAAGGGCCGGAAGATCGTGACCGAGATCGAGCCCGCGAAGCCCTTCTTCAGCGCCGAGGAGTACCACCAGGACTACCTGGTGAAGAACCCCCAGCGCGGCTGCCACATCGGCAAGCCGTGGTGGATGGAGAAGTCCGCAGGCAAGGCCCCTGCTGGAAAGAGCTGACCGCGCACGCCCGTGCTTCGGCGCGCATCCATGCGAATCCTCGCGCTCGCCGCACTGCTCTTCGGTGCGGCGAGCGCTGTTTCATGCGCGCCCGCCGAGCGGCGATCGGACCATCGCTTCACGGGTATGGCGATGGGCGTCGTGGTCGAGATCACCGTGGACGAGGACGACGCGGACCGCGCGCGGAGGGCCGCCCGCGCAGCGCAGGAGGAGCTCGACCGGCTCGACTCGATGCTGTCCGATTGGAAGGCGGGCTCGGAGCTCTCGAAGTTCAACCGCAGCGGCGCGCTGCGCACGGCGGCGAGCGACGAGCTTCGCGCGGTGCTCGCGCGGGCACTCGACGTGGCGCGCGCAAGCGACGGGCGTTTCGACCCGACGGTGGCGCCGCTCGTCGCGCTCTGGCGCACGGTTCGCCGCGCGGGCGGACTGCCGCCGGCCGCCGCCCTCGAGGCCGAGCGGATGCGCGTCGGGCACACGATGATCGCGGTGGACAGCGACGAGATCGTGCGCACCCGCCCCGACATCGCGATCGATTTCGGCGGCATCGGCAAGGGCTACGGCGCGGTGCGTGCGCTGGCGGTGCTGCGCGAACATGGATGCCCCCGCGCGCTCGTCGCGGTCGCGGGCGACATTGCCGCAGGCGATGCGCCGCGGGGTGCGCGAGGCTGGTCGATCACCATCGCCGGCGAGCATGCAGCCGACGAGACGATCGTCGCTGCGAACCAGGCCGTGAGCACGTCGGGCGGATCGATGCAGTGGGTGGAGGTCGATGGCGTGCGCTACGCGCACATCGTCGACCCGCGCACCGGACTGGGGGCGACAGCGCTCGCGCAGGTCACGGTGGTCGGGCCGCTCGATGCGTCGGTCGATGCACTTGGCACGGCGCTGGCGCTGTGCGAGCGCGAGGAGGACGCGGAGCGGATCCTGAGAGCGTTTCCAGCGCATCGCGCAAGGATCGAGCGGGCGGACAGCGTCGTGTGGTTGCCCTGAGCAGCGCGCGGATGAGCGAGAACGGCAAGCCGACGCCTCGCGCAACCCGTTCCGCAGTCTCCCCTTCGGGGGCGACTGACGGGCACCCGAGGTGGTTGGAAGGCTTGAACGAACCACTCCAGCCGACCACGCGGATCGTGCTCGAGCTTCGGAGGGGGTTCGGAATCAGGGTTCGAACTCGGAGACCGATCGGTGAGCCCGACCGATCACACCTTCGTCTTGCCAGGCGTCGCCACGGGCGCCACGGGGCGCGCACCGAACTCGACGGCCTCGGGCATCAGCACCTCGGTCGAGTTCATCGCCTGATCCCAGGTGACGTCCTTGCCCGAGTAGGCAGCCATACGGCCCATGATGGCGCAGAGGGTGCTGTGCGCGACCTGCTCGGCCTCGTTGAGCGGAGTGTCGTTCAGGATCGCCTTCTGCAGGTTCACATGCTCCTGCGTGTAGGGATCGGGCTGCTTGCCGCTGAAGCGCCAGGCGTTGGCACCGCGGATCTCGGAGAAGCCCGAGTGCATGCGCGCCAGTCCGTTGGTGCCGTGGAACATCTCCTCAACCTTGCCGTCGGTGCCGTCCTGCTGGCGGCACATCGAGAAGACGAAGCGGTCGCCGGGATACTGGAACTCGAGGCCGAAGTGGTCGAAGATGTGGCCGTAGAGGTGTCCGTCGGTGCGGACCTGACGCCCGCCGACGCCGCGCACGAGCTCGGGGTGGCCGCCCATGACCCACTGCATCACGTCGAGCTGGTGCACGTGCTGCTCGACGATGTGGTCGCCCGAGAGCCACGAGTGGTAGAGCCAGTTGCGCACCTGGTTCTCGACGTCCGACTTCTTGGCGTCGGGCGCGACGTTCCACAGGCTGCCCATGTTCCAGTACACGCGGCCCGCGACGACGTCGCCGATGTCGCCCTTCTTGATGCGCTCGATGCACTCGAGGTAGCACTGCTCGTGGCGGCGCTGCGTGCCGGCGACGACCTTGAGCTTCTGCGCCCGGCTGCTGGCCGCGCTCTCGACGAAGCTGCGCACGCCAGGTCCGTCGACCGCAACGGGCTTCTCGCAGAAGACATGCTTGCCCTTGGCCGTCGCCTCCTTGAAGTGGATCGGGCGGAAGCCGGGCGGCGTGGCCAGGATCGCGATGTCGCAGTCCGTGGCGCAGGCCTTCTTGTAGGCGTCGAAGCCGGTGAAGATCCGGTCGGGCGAGAGGGCCTTCATGCCGTTCTCGGCGAGGGCGTTGCTGGCGCGCACGGCGCGCTCCTCGAAGAGGTCGGCGAGGGCCACGACCTCGATGGTGCAGCCCGACTGCTTGCCGGCGCTGATGGCGTTGAACATCGCACCCGTGCCGCGGCCACCGCAGCCGATGACGGCGATCCTGAGCGTGCGCTCGCGGGCGAGATGGGCGGCGGCGCTGCCCGCGCCGAAGAGGACGGGCGATGCCGCGGCGGCGGCGACGAAGGTGCGACGGTCGAGGTTCATCGGAAACTCCTGTGCTGGGCGCGGCGCGCGCAGGTCAATCACTTCGTCTCGCACACGACGCGGAAGCCGACGAAGCCTCCGCTCGAGTACCACCACTTGCTCTTGGGGAACTGCGGGTCGATCTCGTTCCACTCGACGGGCTTGCACGGCTGGAACACGCCGCATCCGAGGTCGGCCATCGAGTCGAGGTACGAGCCCCCCGCCACCGAGCCCAGCTTGGAGCCGTCCTCGACCCACTCGCAGGCGTTGCCGAAGAGGTCGAACAGCCCGAGGCGATCGGCCTTCTTGCTCGCGAGCTTGTGGGTCTTCTCGCCCGCATTCTCCTTGACCCAGGCGTAGTCGCCGCAGTTCTTGGGATCGATGCCCGACTGCTCGCACATGGCCTTCCACTCGTCGGCGGTGGGCAGGCGGTAGGTGCGGCCTGTCTTGGCACTCAACCACTCGCAGAACTGCTTGCACGACAGGAACGAGGGCGAGATGACGGGAAAGCCGACATGCCCGAACTCGCGGTCCATGCCGATGTACGGCTTGGTGGGCTTGGTGACGGCGTCCGACTTCTCGTTGCTCTTGCCGTCGGCCTTGTCGCTTCCGTAGACGAAGACGTCGAAGAGCTCCCACGGGATCTCGGTGGTCGAGACGAAGAGCGGCTCGCCCTTCGGACCCTTGAAGGGCACCAGGTCGACGACGAAGGTGCAGCCCTCGACCTCCTGCTTGAAGCCGGCGGCGGGCTGGTCCTGCGGCGCGGCGGCGAGCAGCACGGCGCAGGTGGACGCGCACAAGAACAAGGCGGCGCACGTGCGTGCGCCGCCTTGGGGTGTGTGAGGTGAGGAACGATCGGTCGCGGACGTTTCCATCGCGCCGTGGATTCTCGCGACCGCAGTCGCGAAAAGCAACCGTCGTTCAGCTCCAGTTGTTGAGAAGGATCGCGAGGTCGGCCGCGTCGGTGCTGCCGCTTGCATCGATGTCGGTCACGCCGGGGCCGCCCCATCCGTTGAGGAGCGTGGCGAGGTCGCCGCCGTTCACGACGCCGTCGCCGTTCAGGTCGCCGGGGATCGTGTTGGCCGTGCAGTCGATGTCGATGATGCGGAAGTCGTCGACGGCGGCCTCGACGAGCGAGCCGGTCGCGAGATCGCGGGCGACGAAGCGCATGCGCACGTTCGAGGTCGGGGTGACGAAGTCGCGCACGCGCCACTGGTGCCGCGTCCACGACGTCACGCTGGCCGAGACATCGGCCACGTTCACCCAGGTCGCGCCGTTGTCGTTCGAGATCTGGATGGGCATCGAGTCGGCGTTCGGAGCGCCGCCGAGGCTGTTGGAGTACCAGTACCAGTACTCGATCTGCGGGTCCTCGGCGCTCGCGAGGTTGAACGCGGGAGACAGGAGTGTCGTGAAGCCACCGTCGACGTCGGCGGCGCCATCGGCTCCACCCACAGCGCCGTTGCCCGTGACCCAGCACTGGGTGCCGGGCTCCGAGTGATCGTTCTCAGGCTGGGCGATGGTGCCGACCGGATCGACGCGCACCCACGCGCCCGCCGTCGCAGTATCGCCTGCAACGCCGCCAACCCAGCCATCGGCGGCCTCGAAGGTCGTGCTGCTGATGGTCTGCTGCGAGACCACGGAAAGCGCGGTGCGGGTCGCCGTATCGAAGGCGGGATCGCCAGCGCTGTTGCGGATCTCGAAGCGATACGTCGCCGTCGCGAGGCACGGCACCGCGGGGAACGTGGCCCTGTAGGTGTTGCCCGACACCAACGACATGTTGGTGGTGGCGCTGCCCGCCGGCGGCCAGGTGACGGTCATCGTCGCCGTCGCCGGATTGAGCGTCTGCCCCGCAGCGGGCGTGATCGTGACATCGAACGCGGTTCCACCCTGGGGCAGGATGGTCGCGGGCGGGTTGGCGACCGCGTAGGTCGCCACCGGCTGCGCAACCGTCCAGACGAACAGGCCGCGCTCGATGTCGCTGCCGATGACCGTGCCGCTCGGGAAGTACGGCCAGATGTTCCAGAGGCCGTTGAAGTTGGCGGTGTCGGAGCCGGGGTAGGTGTCGAAGAACGCGACCTCGGGCGGATTCGTGCGGTTCGCCGCGAGATCGAACACGCGAAGGCCGGATCGGTAGTTCGCCTCGTAGAGCTTGGTGCCCTTCACGAACAGGTTGTGGCCAACGGCCGGGTTGCCGTTGGTGAAGGTACCCGCGAGCACCGGCGACGTGAGGCTCGTCACGTCGATCACGATCGTCGTGGTCGTGGTGACCGTGGCACCTTCGTCGAGTTCGTCGTTGATGTAGAAGTACTGCCCCTGCTCATCGAGCCAGCCTTGGTGGCAGTAGCGCGCGTTCGGGTAGGTGATGTACGCGAGCTGGATCGGATTGAGCTTGTTGGTGACGTCGACGATGTACAGGCCGGTGTTGACGTTGCCCGAGTTGAGCCCGCCGCAGCAGAACGCGATCTGGCGACCTGCGTACGGCCCGCTGGTGAAGGTCTTGACCTGCGCCTCGTGCACGTAGACCGGACTCCACGCTCCGACGTACGTCGGCGCGCCCGGGTTGGCGTTGAGGTCGTAGATGCGCAGGCCGTTCGCGCCGCCACCGGCGCGGTAGAGGAAGCCGCTGACCTCGTCGAGCGCGAGCGTGTGCGACGCGGCGGTCGTGGTGGTCGGGGCGGTCACGCTGCCCACGAGCGACACGGTGCCGTCGATGTGCAGCCGCGAGATATTGATCACCTGGATGCCGCTGCCTGCCTCGCTGCCCGCGTAGCAGAAGCCGTTGTAGACGCGAACGTCACGCCAGAGGCTGCTCGGTCCGGCGACGAACGCCTTGAGCGTGGCCGCGCCGGGGTTGGTGATGTCGACGAAGGCCGTGCCATCGGAGAGTCCGATGATGGCGTACTCGCTGCCGTTCGGCGCGATGTGACCCCAGCAGGAGTTGCCGCTGGTGGCGCCGGCGGAGAGGCTCCCCAGCGGGAGCCAGCTGCGGAGAATGACGCCGTTCGCGTCGAACGCACCCGCCACGGAACCCTCGATGGGCTTGCCGTCGATCTCACGCCAGCCTGGTCCGCGGTAGGGCTTCTGGCGGTCTCGGATCTTTCCATCGTCATCATGCGCGAGCGCCGACGGCGCGGCGACGAACTGCGCCGCGCCGAGCACGGCGAGAAGGGCCAGCATCGCGCCCGTCCGCCGCGGTGACACGGTGGCGTTCCACGACTTCGGGGTGCTGGCTCGAGACGAGATCGCGGAAAGGAATCGGGGCTTCAGCATCTTGGGGCATCCGTCAGGTGAATCGCGCTGCGGCGTGCGACAGATCGGGCGCCGAGCGACTCGGAAACAGGGGCAGACTCCAAAACATAAACCGAAATCGGCCCTCGATCGGAACCGATTCGGAACAACCGTCCGAATGCAACCACAACACGGAGCAGTTACCGGCTAGTCGTGGTTGGTACGCGCGGGCTGTGCGGGTGGATTCGCCCAATCGCCGAGGTCGGTGGATTTGGGTGTCAGCGCCCGGAGGAACGCGACGAGGTCGGCTCGGCCCTGCTCAGCCAACCCAAGCGGCTGGAGGACCATCTCGCCGTGGTGCCCGACCGGGCTCGCGCCTTCGAGCGTGTCGTAGAAGCGGACCACATCCTCAAGCGTGCTCATGCGGCCGTCGTGCATGTAGGGAGCTGTGAGTGCCACGCCGCGCAGCGGCGGTGTGCGGAACTGGCCGAACAGTTCGCCGGACCTCCGCAAGCCCTGCACGAGGCTCGCCTTGGTCGACTCGGCGGCGTCGCTGAAGACACCCGCTGCGTTGAACGGATTGGACTTGAGGAAGTCGACCGCGGCCAGGCGGGCGGGGTCGTCCGGCACCCGTCCGTTGGCTCCAGGCAGCCCGATCGAATGGAACTCCTCGTCGGTGAAGTTCGCGCCGCGGTGGCACTGGAAGCAGCCCCCGCTGCCGACGAAGATCGCGAGTCCGCGCAGTTCCTCGATCGAAAGCGCCGCGAAGGAGCCCTGACGGCCCGCGGTGCGAACCGCATCGGAGAACTCGTCGACCCGCGTCGGCCCAGACTGCAGCCGACGCTGGTAGGCGCCCATCGCCTTCAGCGCGAGCACCGTCGCGCGGTCGATCTCCGGAGTCGAGCCGCCGACATGATCGGGCGGCGGCGCGAGCGGATCACCGCTCGGACGCGACACCAGCGACTCGGGAAACGCGCCGAAGGCCCGCTCGAACCCCGAGCGCAGCGCGGTGTCATCGCGGATGAGGCGCAGCATCCCGCGTCGGTCGCCGCCCATCTCATCGGGATGCTCGATGGGCGCAAGCGCCTGCGACCAGAGCGAGTCGAACTTGCCGTCCCAGCCGATCCATCGCCTTCGCGCGGCGTCGACGACGGTGGGCGCGTTGCGGCGGGTGGTGCCGATTCCTGCGGCCAGCGCCTTGCCGTCGGTGAACCACTGCTTGGGATCATGGCAATGCGCGCAGGAGACGGACTTGGGCGAGAGCCGCGGCTCGAAGAAGAGCGCGCGGCCGAACTCCGCAGCGGCATCGCTGTCGGCAAAGCGGTTGGTCGGGTCGGGCGGAGCCGGTACGCGCTGCGCCATGCGCGCGATCCGCCGGATCGCGTCATCGTCGAGTGCTGCGATCGTGGGCGGCAGCGCGTCGCGAACGATCGCCTCGCGCGCAGGGGTCTCGGCGCTCGGTGTCGTGCCCGGCGTCGGACTGGCAGGCGGCACCTGCGTCGCCCAACCAAACGGCACGACGAGTGATGCCGCGATGAACCCTGCGGAAATGTCGATGCGTGCTGCTCGCATGGTCTTTCTCACGATCCGCGCCTGTCGCTCCACGATGCTGCAGGCTCGCCGCGGCCCACGGCCACGCTACTCGACATCCACGAGCCACTGGGTCCGCTCGAGCACGCCGTCTTCCTCGACATCAAGGGCAAGCACCCAACGGCCTGGCATGTGAAGCAGCATGCCATCGGCCACGAGCAGCGACTCGGCTGGCCCGGCTTCTGCGTGCTGCCCCGATGCCGACGCGAGGCGGACGGTGGGCACGACGTTCATGCCGTGGCCGTGGTGCGGCATCTCGGCGTCGACGAGAAACTTCGCCGACTTGGCGATCGGCTTGCCGTCGGCGCGGCGCACCGAGAAGTGCATGGCGAACGGCTCCGCATCCGGGAGCACGCCGTCGGCCGGAGTCCAGCGTGCCAGGTAGGTGCCGTCTGCACTCCGCTGCTCCTGGAGCGACGCAGCGAGTCCAATGCGCGCACCGCCCCGCGGCGTTGGCTCGGTGCCCGACGCGGGCGGGGACGCATCCATGGCGTTCCCCGTGCGTGCGCCGGTCGACTCCCGCGATTCGTCTGTCGAGGCCGCCACGGGAGTGTCGCCACCCGAGCGGGCTCGTCCGGCTCCGTCGGAGGGCTGCTCGCTGCATCCCATGACCATCAGGCAGGGAACGCACAGCGATGCGAACAGGAATCGCGCGAGCACGGCTCCCGTCGCGCGCGGTGCGATGCGCATGCGAGACCGGGCTTCGTTCACGACGCGCCTCCGCTTCCCCGCGACTCGGGCGTGCTCGCGGGCGCTGCGCCAGGTGAGCCGCGCCGCTTGCGGTCGTAGTAGCGGCCCATGCTGCCCGTCAGGTTCCACGCGAACGGATCGGACCCGAGCGCCGCAAAGCGCTGGAACCGGTGGTTGCCCTTGTCGACCACGATGACGCCAAGTGGCGACGCGGCGATGGCCTGCGGATCGAAGAACTGCTCGTCGAGAATGCCACGCTCACCGACGGTGCGCACCTGCCCGCCGCGCGGCTCGACGATGCAGCGGTCCTGCGCTCCGTCGCTCACGACGAGACCGCCGTCCGGCAGGAAGCCGACACCGGCCGGGCGCCCGAAGGCAACATCCGCCAACCGATCGATCGTGGACCACGCGCCATCGGCGCCCCGCAAGTAGACCTTTCGCCGGACTGGGTCGGTGACCGCGACTCGGCCATCGGTCGCAACGGCGAGCTCGACCGGCTCGCGCGCCTCGGACGGCAGACGTTCGACCGTGCCGCCCGACATGCGTCGATCCGTGCGGATGATGGCGCGATTCGCTTGGTCAAGGAGCAGCACCTCGCCGAGTACCTCGCCCGCAGCGGGGTTGAACTCGATGTCGACGATCCGCGGTGCGCGAAGTGCGGGTGCGCTCGCGGTCGGTGCAAGCCTGCGCATGAACGCGACGAGATCGACGGAGCGCGCCAGGCTCGGCATGAAGAGATCGACGACCGACGGCTTGTCACGGTCCCAGGCCACCTGGAACACGTCGATCCGCTCGCGCATGCGGTCGGCGACCCAGACCCGGGCGTTCGTCGGATCGATGCCCAGCGCCGACACCTCGCCAAAGCGCATCGGCATCGCGCCAAGACCACCGATGATGGACATGTGGATCGGAGGCGTGGTGCGCGCATCCAGGAGCGCCACGGCCTGGGATTCGGTGTCGACCAGCGCCAGCAGATCCGCCGCGCACGCCACCTCGCTCCCGAAGTGACTGGTGATGAACTCCGCGCCTCGGTTCGCAGAGGGATCGACCTCGTCTGGGTCGCCCTTGAGGCGGAAGAGCTGGACCCGGTCCTCGAACGCCTCCGCCACCGCAAGCGTGCCGCCCGCGGCGTCCACCGCCACGCTGCGCGGGTAGTGGATCCGCCCCTCCCCTTGGCGGGGAATGAGCGCGTGCATGCCGAAGAATCCCACGAACCGTCCATCGCGGTCGAGGACCTGGACGCGATGGTTGAGTTCGTCGGCCACGACGATGCAGAGGTTTCCGCCCACCTCCCGCACCGCGACGTCGGCTGGCGCGAGAAACTGGCCGGGATTCGATCCGCGCTCGCCGATCGCGACGCATGGCGCATCGCTGCGACCTGCGGCCGCCTGCTCGATGCGCCAGATGCAGTGGGCCAGCCGATCGGCCACGAAGAGCGTTCCATCGGACGCAACGTCGAGCCCGGCGGGCTCCCGCAGCCGCCCGCCGCCGATCCGGCCGACCTCGCCGCGCGCAGGGTCGAGGATCACGACGGCGCCGAGCCCCGCGTCGCTGACGGCGAGTCGGCTGCCCAACCAGGCGACTCCCGTCGGGCGGTCGAGTACGCCGGCACCGACAGGCTCCGACATCGTGCCGTCGGCGGCGATCAAGCGGATCGCGCCGGCGGCATCAGCGATCGCAACGGTGCCGTCCGCGGCGACATCGACGTCGACCGCCATGGATGCGCCGCTCGGAAGCGCCACGGCCTCGGGAACCGGCTTGCCAGCAACCGCGACCGCGCGCACGACCTGCCGCTCGACGCCATCGGCGACCTGCTCGGGCGCGCAGACGAGGATCGAGCTGCCATCGAATGTGACCGCGCAGGCGCCGAGCACATTCGGCACGGTCACGAGGTAGACGCCGCCGCGCGGGCACTCGTCGATCGCGGGAGCCAACAGCGTCGACGACTGCGCGACGGCGGCACTGGCGAGCAACAACGGCGCGATCAAGGCAGCCATGGCAGGCGAGTGTACCGATCCTGAACAGGAAGTTGCTACCTTCCGACCCATGCAGGGACACGCCGAACACGGACATGGGCACGGCCGCGAGACACGCGTGGGATGGGGCACCAAGCTGTCCCGCGCCTTTGCGGTGCTGGCGACCTGCGTGATGCTCGTCGCGCTCTTCATGGCGCCCCACGGCGAGGTGGAGGGCGCCAAGGCAGTCTCCGCCAACTGGTGGATCGGCGTCCTGCCGTTCGCGGCGCTGCTCGGCGCGATCGCGGTGTTCCCGCTCGTTCCCGCGATCGCGCATTGGTGGCACTCGAACCTCAACCGCTACGTCGTGTCGCTGCTGGCCGCGGGGCTCGCGCTCCTCTACATCGGCGTCGACGCCGGGCCGATCGGGGTGGGCAACGCCCTGCACCACGCGATTCCCGCCGAGTATGTGCCGTTCATGAGCCTGCTCTTCGCGCTCTACGTGATCGCGGGCGGGCTGCGCATCGAGACGCCGTTCGACGGCCACCCGCGCGAGAACCTCGCGCTGCTCGCATGCGGCGCGCTGATCGCGAGCTTCGTCGGGACGACGGGCGCCGCGATGGTGCTCATCCGCCCGCTGCTCGAGTCGATCCGCCGCCGCAAGTACCGCGCGCACTCGGTCGTGTTCTTCATCTTCATCGTGTGCAACTGCGGCGGCTGCCTGCTGCCGATCGGCGACCCCCCGCTCTTCATGGGCTACCTGCGCGGGGTGCCGTTCGGCTGGACGCTCTCGCTCTGGAAGGAGTGGCTGGTGGTGAACGGGCTGCTGCTCATCGCCTACGCCGCCATCGACACGGTGCTCCACAGGAAGGAACGCGGCGAGGTGCAGCGGGCGGACGAGCACAAGCGCTTCCGCGTCGAGGGCGCGGTGAACATCCCGCTGCTCGCGCTGGCGATTGCGGCCGTGGCGGTGGTGGTTCCGGGGAGTCCGATCCCGGGACTTGGCGTGACGGCACCCGTATTCGCGCGCGAGGGGCTGCTCTTCGCGCTCGCAGCTGCAAGCTGGCTGCTCACGCCCAAGAGCGTCCGCCTCGCGAACCGCTTCGACTTCGCGGCCATCATCGAGGTCGCGGCGATCTTCATCGGCATCTTCATCGCCATGCAGACGCCGCTCGCGGTGCTCACCGCGAAGGGCGCGGACCTCGGCATCTCGTCGCCGTTCGCCTTCTATTGGGTGACGGGCGCGCTCTCGAGCTTCCTCGACAACGCGCCGACCTACGTCGTGTTCTTCGAGATCGCGAAGACGCTTCCCTTCATGCCCGACGAGGCGTACATCGCGCTTTCCGGAGGGAGCCAGATCCGGGGCGACCTGCTGACGGCGGTGTCGCTCGGCGCCGTCTTCATGGGCGCGAACACGTACATCGGCAACGGCCCGAACTTCATGGTGAAGGCGATCGCCGAAAGCGAGGGCGTCGAGATGCCGAGCTTCTTCGGCTACATGGCATGGTCGGTCGGCATCCTCGTGCCGCTCCTCGCGCTGGCGCAGATCTTCTTCCCGTGATCCGCGCGGGGCGCGGGCCCCTACTTCTTGCCCTTCATCGACGCGTAGATCACGCTCTGCACGATCACGCTCTCGCCGAGCAGGCGCCCGACGCGCTCGCTCGCCTGGTCGAGCGTCTTGAACTTGCCCTGGTCGAGTTCCTTCTCGAACATCGTGAGGGAGTTCTCGACGCCAAGCAGCAGGCTCGCGAGCACGGCCCACTCGTGGCGGGTCTGCGGCCAGTACTCGTTGGACTGGACGAGCTCGAGCGGCACCGTCACGCGCCATCCGCCGTCGGCCTCGATGAGCGCCACGAAGCCACCCGCGACCGGGTTTCCGTTGTAGTTGAGCGCCGCGGTGCCGTCGCCGAGGTCCTCGGCCGTGAGCTTGGCGCGGGACTCGTCGAGGAAGGCGAAGGGATCGGTCACGGCGCGCTCGACGATCGGACCGAAGCCGAAGCGGTCGGAGATGCGGTCCACCTCGGTCTTCTTCGCCGACAGGTCCTTGGCGTAGCGCTCCTTGAGCTTGCGCGACACGCGGCCGAGCTGGCCGAGCATGTCGGAGAGCTTGCCCTTGACGTCGCCGATGGCACTCGCTTCGGTCACGCCGTCGTCGAAGGCGATGTCGCGCGCCTGGATCTCGATGAACTGGGGCAGGTCCTCGGGCCGGCCGTCCTGGACGGCCTTCTGCACCGCATCGAGGAGCTTCTCGGGGGTCGACGTGTCGTACGTCGGGTCGGCGCAGCCGCAGAGCACCGCTGCGGCGGCGGTTGCGAGGGTGGCGAGCAGGCGGCGCGGGAATCGCATGGCGGGCGGAGTGTACGCCGCGTCGCGAGCGCGTAGGATCGGGGACTGTGACGACTGCAGCCGAGATCACGATCGAACTGAACGGCGCGCGGACGGCGGTTCCTGCGGGAACGACGCTGGCCGAGCTGGTCGCGCGCACGCTGCCGCACGCGCGGGCGTACGCGGTCGAGCTCAACCGCGCCGTGGTGGCGCGGCGGGAACACGGTGCGCGCATGGTGTCCGAGGGCGACTGCGTCGAGATCGTGACGCTCGTGGGCGGCGGATGAGGTGATGCAATGACGATGGCCGAAGGCAAGTCGATGGAGGCCTGTTCGCCGCACGCGGGTGCGTTCGCTGTGCCGCCGCTGCGCGTGGGCGCGTTCGAGCTCAAGAGCCGGCTGGTCACGGGCACGGGCAAGTACCGCGACTACGAGACGATGCAGCGCGCGCTCGATGCGAGCGGCTGCGATGCGGTCACTGTCGCGGTGCGGCGCGAGCGCCTGGTCGATGCGCAGGGCCGGTCGCTGCTCGATTTCCTCGACCTTGCGCGCTACACGATCCTGCCGAACACGGCGGGCTGCTTCAGCGCCGACGACGCCGTGCGCGTGGCGCGGCTCGGGCGCGAGATCCTCGACTCGGTCGACAACCTCGGCAAGGGCTGGGTCAAGCTCGAGGTGCTCGGCGACCGGAAGACGCTGCTGCCCGATCCGGTCGGCACGCTCGAGGCCTGCCGCGAGCTCGTCAAGGACGGCTTCACGGTGCTGTGCTACTCGAGCGACGATCCGATCATGGCGGTGCGCCTGCGCGACGCCGGTGCCGCGAGCGTGATGCCCGCGGGCAGCCCGATCGGCTCGGGCCGCGGCGTGGCGAATCCCGCGAACATCGCGCTCATCCTCGAGCTGCTCAAGGACAAGGCCGCGGGCGGCGATCCGTCGTATCCCGTGATCGTCGACGCAGGCGTCGGCACCCCGAGCGACGTGACGCTGGCGATGGAACTCGGCGCCGACGGCGTGCTGCTCAACACAGGCATCGCGCACGCGCAGGACCCGGTGCGCATGGCGCATGCGATGCGGCTCGCGCTCGAGAGCGGCTACCACGGCGTGCGCAGCGGCCGCATCGGCAAGAAGCTGCACGCGAGCGCGTCGAGCCCGTGGGAAGGCTCGATCGCGTCCATCGTGATTCCCGGCGAGTGACGTCGTCCGGCCGGCGCCCGGCGCACGAACTCCCGCAGCTCTCGCGACTACCAACACGCCACCAGAATGCCAGGCGATTCACTCGCCTGGCATTCCACCAGAGGGAGCCGCCGCAGCGGCGACCGCTCAAGTACCGCGAGCCGCCGCAGCGGCGACCGCTCAAACATCGCGCGCCGCCGCAGCGGCGACCGCTTCCGCAGAAATCGCCCCGAAATCCGGGCGATTCACTCGCCCGGATTTCCACCAAAGGGAGCCGCCGCAAGCGGCGACCGCTCAAACATCGCGAGCCGCCGCAAGCGGCGACCGCTCAATCTAATGCGCCACGCGATGCCCGAGGTATCTCGACACCTCGGCCACCTTCGCGTCGACCGTCTTCCTGTCGCGGGCCTCGAGGTTGAGGCGGAGCAAGGGCTCGGTGTTGGACAGGCGGATGTTCGCCCACCAGTCGCCGGCATCGATGGAGAGGCCGTCGAGCTCGTAGGTCTTGGCCTTCGGATACGCGGCCTTGAGCGCAGCGAGCGCGCCGAGCTTGTCCTCGTTCTCGAAGTTGATCTCGCCCGACTGCGCGTAGCGCACGCACGGCGCGATGAGCTGGGAAAGCGGCTTCCTCGCGCCCGCGAGCGCCGTCACGACGGCGGCGAACGTCCGCGCGCCCGAGTCGGTGTTCCACATGTCGGCGAAGTAGAAGTGGCCGCTGAGCTCGCCGCCGATTGCGCCGCGCGACTCGGCGAGCTTCGCCTTCATGAAGACGTGGCCGACGCGGCTCTCGACGGGCACGCCGCCGTTCTCGCGGATGATCTCGGAAACGCTGCGTGAGCTGCGCAGGTCGTAGATCACCGCGGCGCCGGGCTTCTTCGCGAGCGCGTCCTGGCACATCCACGCAAGCAGCAGGTCGCAGCCGATCGGCGCGCCCTTCTCGTCGAGCACGATGCAGCGGTCGGCGTCGCCGTCGAAGCAGAAGCCCGCGTCGAAGCCGCCCTTCGCCATCACGGCCTGCAGGTCGCGGAGGTTCGACTCGACGAGCGGGTTCGGCTCGTGCACGAACTCGCCGGAGCTGTTGTCGAAGTAGAGCTTCTCGATGACGAGGCCCTTGATGCCCTCGAAGACCTTCGGCAGCATCGTGCCTGCCATGCCGTTCGACGCGTCGACCGCGATGCGCAGCGTGCGCTCGCCCGAGAGTACGCGCGGATCGATGAAGGACCGGAGGTGCGCGCGGTAGGCGTCCCACAGGTCGCGCGTCTCCTCGGAACCACGCACGATGGCGGGATCGACCTTGTCGCTCTCGACGAGCGCGGCGAGGTGCTGGATCTCCGCAAGGCCGGTGGTCTGGCCGACGGGCTTGGCATGGCGCTTGGAGATCTTGAAGCCGTTGTAGTTCGACGGATTGTGCGAGGCGGTGACCTGCACGCCGCCCGCACAGCCGAGATGGTTGATCGCGAAGTAGACGAAGGGCGTGTCGACGAGGCCGAGGTCGATCACCCCGGCGCCCGCGTCGCGCATGCCCTTGCGGAGCTGCTCGGAAAGCGACGGGGAGCTCGTGCGCATGTCGCGGCCGACGCAGATGGTGCGGGACATCGGGTCGATGGCACCCTCTGCCTCGGCCTGCCGGAGGAGGTACTGCGCGGTGGCGTAGCCGACCTGCCAGGCGATGCGCTCGTTGAGCGGCTTCGGGTAGGTGGCGCGGACGTCGTAGGCCTTGAAGACTTTGGCGAGCATGGATCGGGACAATATCGGACGGCTGGCGCCTGATGGCTTCGGGATCCGCTTTGGAACCGCGGATTCAGGCACGTGCAACGCAAGCCGAGATTGGTTAGACTCTTCGATTCTCCCGACCGCGGCGTTCGCGGCCGGGCTGTTCCCGCGCATCCGTGGCCGCGCGGTCTGTTTGTCGGACGGTTCGCCGTCACCCAAAGCGCCCTACAACGGGCGGGCCGCCACACCCGCCGCGTCGGTGTCGCTGGAGAGCATTCAACATGGCTTCTCTCGTTCAGGAACTCATTGAGGCAGGCATCCACTTCGGTCAGCGTCGCAGCAACTGGAACCCGAAGATGGCGCCGTACATCCACGGCGTCCGCAACCAGATCCACATCCTCGACGTGCGCGAGTCGATCAAGGGCCTGCTGCTCGCGAAGCGCTTCCTCGAGAAGTGCGTGGGCGACGGCCGCGACGTGTGCTTCGTCGGCACCAAGCGCCAGGCGCGCGGCGCGATCGAGCAGTACGCGGCTGAAGTCG
>JBIIRG010000197.1:0-5706 GCA_044341665.1 Phycisphaerales bacterium
GAGGACACGGAGGGGGAGGTCGCGCGTGTTGGGCGGGGCGCGAGGAGCAGGAATCAAGGGGCGAGAGAGAGGTCGCAGACGACGCACGGCGTTCGACGCCGGCATCCATCGCTTCCATGTGACTGCCTCTGCGCTCTCCGCGCTCTCTGCGAGAAGCCGAGTCCCCTTCGCACCGACCTCAACCTACTCAACTCAACGGCCAGGCTTCGGGAACTGCACGCTGCGCACTCCGCGGAGCCACACGTCCTCGGTGCCATCGGCCGGCTCGAACCATGCGACGAGGTCGACCGACTCGACGGGCAGCACATCGCTGCCGCCCGCATCGAGCAGCGAGAGGACAAGCTCGTGGCACGGCCCCGCCAGCGACGCGGACCGCGAGGCGGCGACGAACTCGGGGCTGAACGACCAGGTCCGCAGTGGGCTGGCGCCGCGCCGGTCGGGCGAGCCCGACTCGCCGAGCCGGTAGATGGCGAAGTGGAAGGACCCGTCGGCAAACATCGGCGACGGATGCGGCCGAGAGAAGAGGTACGCCGTGATGTGCAGCGTGTCGGGCAGCAGGTTGCCGTTCGCGTCGCTCGGCTTTGGCGCGAAGGTCACGGCAAGCGCGTTCGGCTTGGCCGACTTCGGGGGCGGGGCCGCCTCCACTGGCTTCGGCACGGGCGCCGTTCCATCGGACGTGGTCACCGTCGTCGTGCACGCGGCCAGCAACGCGCACGCCGCCCACGCGCAGCGAAGCACCATGCGCGTCCGCTGCGTCATCGCTCGCCCTTCTGGTCGCTCTCGGAGGCCGGCGCCTTGCCGCCCTCGAACTGCCCCTTGCCCTCGAGCTGGCCCTTGCGGATCTGCTCGAGCAGCGCAGGCGGCAGCGACAGGCTGTCGACGCCCTGGTTCGTGAGGTCCTGCGCGCGGTTGCCGCCGCCCTCTGCAGGCGAACGCACCACATGCGGCGTGAGCACGATGAGGAGCTCCGTCTTCGACGAGTTCTCCTTGTACTGCCGGAACAGCGAGCCCACGAGCGGGATGTCGCCGAGCAGCGGGATCTTCTTGTCGACGCGCTCGAAGCGGTCGCTGATGAGGCCGCCGATCACGACGGTCTGGCCGTCCTTCACGGTGACGGTGGTCGTCGCACGACGGCGCGTGACGACAGGCGAGTTGAAGTTCTCGGAGATCTGCGTGGTCTGCAGCGAGAGGCGCGAGATCTCGGGCTCGATCTGCATGCGCACGAAGCCCTCGGGATTGATCGACGGCTTGACGGTGAGGATGATGCCGATGTCCTCGGGCGTCACGCTCGACTGCTGGCCCGCGCTCGAGAAGCTCACGCCGCTCGGAAGACGGATCGTCTCGCCGACCTGGATGAAGCCCTCGGAGTTGTTCTCGACCATCACCGACGGGTTCGACAGCACCTGCACGCGGCTCTGCGAGGCGAGCGCGTTGATGAGGAGCTCGAAGTCCTCGGCGCCGATCGCCACGTTGGGCGTGCCCGAGTTGGTGAAGAGCGAGCCGAGCAGCTGGTTGCCCGTGCGGCCGCCGACGCCGGGGAGGTTGCCCATGCCCGCCGCCACGCCGAACTCGCCGATCGTGCCGCGGCCGAGCTCGGGCCCGAGCGACTCGGTGCGGTCGAGCGAGACTTCCGCCAGCAGCACCTGGATGAGCACCTGCGGCGGATCGACGTCGAGCTCCTTGATGATGTCCTGCACCTTCTCCATGTAGCGCGGGCTGGCGTTCACCAGCACGGTGTTCGACTTCTGGTCGCCCACCACCGTGACCTCGCGCTCGAGGAGCTTCGATGCGCTCGGAAGCTCGTCGGCCGACAGCGTCTCGAGGATCTTGCGCTGGTCCTCGCTCACGAACTCGTTGACGACGCGCGCGACCTCCTCGGCCGTCGCGTTCTTGAGCTTGTAGGCGAAGGTGTCGCGCTCGTTGGCCTGCTGCTTGTCGAGCTCGTTCACGACGTTCTCGACGAGCTCGAGGTAGTTGGGCGTGCCCGACACGAGCAGCGAGTTGGTGCGGTCGTCGACGGTGATCGACAGCTGCTGCCGGTCGTCGGGCACGAGGGTGAGGTCGGAGCCCAGCGTCCCGCCCTGCGCCGCGCCTGCGGCGACGGCGGCCGCCGACGCGCTCGGATCGGCCGGCCCCTGGTCGACCGCCTCGCGCGGCTTGAGCACGTAGAGGCTGCCCTGCTGCCGCAGGCTGAAGAGCTCCTTGAGGATGCGCGCCATCTGGCTCGCGTCGGCATTGGCGAGCTTGAAGATGCGGATGTTCTGGCTGCCGCTGGTCGAGCTGTCGAGATCCGCCACCATCTGCTCGATGAGCGCCATCGACTCGCGCGGCGCGCGGACGATGATGGTGTTGGTGCGGATGTCGGGCGTGAGCGAGATCGACTGCCGTGTGGCCGCGGAGATCTCCATCTCGGCGCCCTCGCCGCCCGGCTTGCCGTCGATCTGGCGGAGGTACTTGAGCACCGTCGCCTGCGCGCCCGCGCGGCCCGCGAGCGACGCGCCCGAGAGCACCGACTGGATGAGGCCGACCGTCTCCTGCACGTTCGCGCCCTTGAGCGCGATGTACTTGATCTCGACCACCGTCTGCGGCGTGGCGGTGTCGAGCTGCGCCACGAGCCGCTTGATGGCGGCGATGTCGGCGTCCGGACCGCTCGCGACGACGGCGTTGAGGCGCACGTCGGGCTTGACCTGCACGATGGTCGCGCCGCGGCGGCGGTTCTCCTCGGTCACGTACATGTCCTCGAGCATCTTCACCATGTCGACGGCCGAGTTCTTGCCGAGCATGATCACCTCGAAGGGCTTCTCGGCGAGCTGGTTCTCGGCGGCCTTGGCGAGGAGATCGACGAGGCCCTTCACGACCTCGTAGTTCTCGTTGCTGGCGGCGATGATGAGCGAGTTCGACGCGACGTCGGGCACGATCGACACGGCGTCGGCGGGCGTCTCGGAGGTGCCGAGCGAGTTGGCGCGCTCGCGCATGAGCTGCTGCAGACGCGGCGCGATGGTCTCGGCGCGCGCCGCCGCGAGGGGCAGCACCTGCACGCCGATCGCGGCGTTGGCGGGGATCTCGTCGAGCTTGGTCACGATCTGCCGCACGAGCGCGCCGTCCTCGGGCCCGCCCGCCACGAGCAGGCTCGAGGTGCGCGGGTCGGCGATCACGAGCGGCTTCACGCGGCGCGCCACCTCGGGCGAGAGCTCGGCATAGCGGCGGTTGAGGATCTGCGTGATGGCCGCGGTGAGACGGTCGAGGTTCGCCTTCTGCACGGGCACGACCTCGACCGACGACTCCTCCATGAGGCGCTCGCTGTCGAGGTCGCCGAGCAGCGACTTGATCACGTCGAAGCCGTCGGCGCTCGCGGCGACGAGCAGCTGGTTGGTGCGCTCGTCGGCGGTCACGATCACGCGCTCGAGGTCGGCGGTCTGCGGCTGCGTCTTCTGCAGGCGCTCGACGCGCGCGTCCATGAGCCGCTGCAGGATCGCGGCGATGCGCGGCGCGCTCGCGTTCTTGAGATCCATGGTGCGGATCTCGCGGTACTCGGGCGCCACCTTGCGGTCGAGGTTCTTGAGGATCTCCTCGACGACCGCGAACGAGCGCGGGCTCGTCGAGATCACGAGCGAGTTCAGGCGGTCGTCGGGCACCACGCGCACGCGGTCCTCGGTGCGGATGGCCTTGGCGGCCACCTGCTGGTCGAAGAGCTGCACGAGCATCGGCCCGATGCGCGAGGCGCTCGCGTTCTCGAGCGGGAAGATGCGCACCACCGAGCCCGGCGACGCGGCCTCGGTGTCGAGCTGGCGCACGAGCTCCTCGATGATCTCGAGGTTCTGCGTGCTTCCCACGAGGACGAGCGCGTTCGTGGCCGCATCGGGGCGGATCACGAGCTGCGTGAACGGCACGAACACGTCGCTCTCGATCGCGCGCGCGGGCTGGTCGCCGCGCGGCGCCTGCGCCATGCGGATGCGGCCGATCTGCTTCTGCAGCGGGCCGCTCTCGGGCAGCTCGGTCGAGCCCTCGACGAGCACCGCGAGCAGCGTCTCGGCGAGATCGCGCGCGTCGGCGTACTGGAGCCGCACGATGCGCGGCTCGATCCAGCCGACCGCGACGGCCGAGTCGAGCTTCTCCTTGAGGACCTCGACGAAGGCGACCGCCTCTTCCTTGCCCGCGACCACGACGGTGTTCGTGCGGTCGTCGACCGAGATCGCGACATCCTGCGCCAGCGCCTCGCCCGTGGCGCCCGCGGGCTGCGCCTTCACCTGCGTGCCCGTGAGGCCGCCGAGCTGCTTGCCCTGCGCGAAGAGCTCGCGCACGATGCGCTGGAACTGCTGCGCCTGGATGTTCTCGAGCGGGAAGATGCGCACCACCGCGGCATCGGTGATGGGCAGCGTGTCGAAGAGCGCCGCAGCCTCCTCGAGCGCACGCACGTTGTCGGTGGTCGACGCGAGGATGAGCGTGTTGCTCTGCGCGTCGCTCAGGATCTTGACCGGCTTCTGCAGGTCGAGCGCGATCGGCGACGACGCGCCGTCGGGCGTGATGCGCAGCCGGCGCACCTGCTCCTGCAGCGCGCGGGAGAGCTCGCTCTGCCGCGCGGCGCCCGCACCGCCCGCGGGGGCGGCGCCCTGGTCGACCATCGCGCGCAGCGTGGCCGCCACGCTCGCGGCCGCGGCGTTCTTCATGCGCACGATGCGCACGTCGCTGTCGGCCATCGGCGGGTCGGCGTCGATCGACTTGATGAGCGAGAGGATCGTCTCGCGGTCGGCGGGGTTGGCCACGATCACGAGCGCGCTGCGGTTCTGCGCCACCGACACCTTGAGCGGCTCGGAGATCACCTTGGCCACGCTGTCGATCGACTGCGCGCGGTCGAGGCCGATCTCCTCGATGATCTTCTTGGCGCTCTCGGGCGAGGTGTTCACCAGATCGATGATGAAGATGCCCTTGCTCGAGTCGGGCGCCATCGCGTCGAGCTGCTCGACGAGCTGCTTGATCTCCTCGAAGATCGGCCCGGTCGACGCGACGATGAGGCTGTTGCCGACCGTGTCGATCTGGATCGACAGCGTGAGCCCGGCCTGGCGCGCACGCTGCGTGAACGCCTCGCGGATGGCCGCGGCCACGCGCGGTGCGGGCGCGGTCTTGAGCTTGAGGAGCTGCACCTGCAGGCCCTGCTCGCTCGCCTGCTGCTGCAGCGCCTCGGCGATGGCGGCGATGCGGGCGAAGTCCTCCTCGCTGGCGCGCACGATGAGCGCGTTGCTGGTGGCGTCGCCGACGATGCGCAGTCCGTTGTTGCGGTTGGCCGCGCGGTCGTTGCCGTACACGCGCTCGATCGAGCGCGCGAGCTGCTCGGGGTTGCCGTAGCGCACGCTGATCAGGCGCGGCGCAGGCAGCTGCGCGAAGTCGGGCAGGTCGAGCTGCGCGATGATCGCGTCGATCTTGCGCATGTTGGCGGGGCTGGCCGCGACGATCAGGTTGTTGGAGATCTCGTCGGCGCTGGCGCTGACGTACTCCTCGGGCTTGATCTGCTGCACCACGGGCACCTGGTTCTGCTGGTTGCCCTGCTGCGGGACGGGCGGCTTGGGCCGCGTGTCCTCGAAGGCGTCGTTGATCGCCTTGGCCACGCTGCGTGCGTCGGCGTGCTTGAGCCCGACCACGCGCAGCTGGCGCGACCCGTCGTACTGCTCGCTGTCGAGCCGCTCGAGGAGCGTGCGGATGCCCGCCCAC
>JBIIRG010000198.1:0-5694 GCA_044341665.1 Phycisphaerales bacterium
CGGCAAGGTCCGCTTCTGCTGCCCGCAGTGCGACACGGGGTACTACGGGACAAGCCGTGCGGGCCACCTCGAGCCAGCGCAGTTCCAGTGCGACTGTGGGCTCGAGCTCACGATGGATGCATGCGTCATCCGGCCGCACGACCTGTCGCGCGAGGTCGACGCGATGCAGCGCACCGAGGTGCCGTGGCTCTCGCATCGCGGCGAGGGAGCCTTGCGGCGGTGGTGGTCGACCTGCATGCTCGGCATCGGCGGGTCTGCAGGAATGCCCGCGATGCTGTCGCAGGCGCCGCGGCCGGGCGCGGCCGTCCGCTTCCTCCTGATCAACGCAGTCGTCGCGGTGGTCCTCGGCTCGCTCCTTTCCTTCGGCTTCGGACTGCTTCCCGTCGTCACGCGGGGTGGCGCGTTCGGAGGCAGCGTCCTTGAGATGATCGGCGCGGCCATCGCCGGCGTCGTCCTCGGCACGCTCGGCATGGTCGTCGTTGCCGCTGTGCCGGCTGCGCTCACGCAGTTCATCCGGCGGCGTGGTCAGCCGATCGGCTTCCCGCGCGCCTTCGAGCTCGTCTGCTACTCGTCGGGCGCGCTCCTTCTGTCGCTCGTCCCGTGCTGCGGATTCACGCTCGGGTACTTCTGCTGGATGGTGGCGGGCGCGCAGGCGCTCGCGTCGGCGGTCGACACGCGCGGCGATTCGGTCGGGGCGGCGATCCTGGCGATCGTCGGCTTCCTGATCGCTGCAGCGATCCCGATCGGCATGTTCATCTTCTACGCCTGATGCGGTGTGCCCGGGCAGACGCACGGCACGCGCTCACACGCGGATCGACTCCCAGTTGCCCCACTTGAAGCGGGCGAGGAACAGCGTGCCTCGCACGGCGAGCTCGAGCATGAGGCCCCACCAGATGCCGACGAGCCCGTACTCGAGGTGGATTCCGAGGAACCACGCCAGCGGCAGCCGGATGCCGTAGCAGCCGAACACGGTGATGGCCAGGATCCACTTGGTGTCGCCCACCCCGCGCAGGCCGTTGCGCACCACCATTGCGAACGCGAAGAACGCCTGGATCGCGCCCGCCGCGATGAGCAGCTTGGGCACGAGCTCGATGTGCACGGGGTCGCTCGAGATGATGCGCGTGAGCTGCTCGCCGAACAGGATGAACACCACGCCCATCGTCGTCATGATGGCCATGCCGATGAGCGTGCAGCGCCAGATCGCCTTGCGCGCCATGCGCGGGCTCCCGGCGCCGATGTACTGCCCCGCGAGCGCGCCCGCCGCGGTGCCCATGGCGAATCCAGGCAGGAACGAGAACGACTCCCACTGCACCGTGATGATGTGGGCGCCCACGAGGCCTTCGCGCGTGCTGGTCCCCAGTCCCATCTCCGCGGCCGTTCCGATGAACCCGAGCACGAGCAGGTTCACGAACCACATCGCGAGGCCTTCGAAGAAGTTCGGCACGCCCACGCGGATGATGCGCCACGACATGGCGCGGTCGAGCGCCAGCGACGCGGTCTCGAGCCGAAGGTCCTTGACGCCCTTGCGCAGCACGCGCCAGGTGAGCCAGGCGCCGACCGCGTACGAGATCGCGCTGCCCGCGGCGATGCCAAACACGCCCCATTCATGCGGGTCGAGCGGCGACGGATTCGCGACCGTCGCGCCGAGGGCCTGGATCTCCACGCCCGAGATCAGCCACGACGCGATGCAGTTGACGACGTTCACCCACACCGCGATCTCGAAGGGCTTGTGCGCCTCTCCCGCGCCGTGCAGGCACATGCCGCCCACCATCATCACCGCGCAGAACGGAATGCCGTAGGCGAGCGTCTGCACGTAGGTCACGCAGTGCGCGGTGGCCTCCGGCGAGAGATTCGAGTAGCGCGCCAGCGGCTCGGCCAGCACGATCATGAGGAGTGCGACCACGAGCCCCCACGCGAGCGAGAGCCCGAACGACTGGCCGAGCGCACGGTGGCTCTCGCGCACATCGCCCGAGCCCATGCCGCGGGAGATGATCGCCTGCCCGCCGACGCCAAGGCCTGTCATGGCGATGCCGATGAACCACCCGACAAAGCTGCCGATGCCGACGCCATCCATCGCCGGGCGGGCGATGTCGACGGGAAGATTGCCCGCGAGAAGCTTGTCGACGAAGCCGACGCCCGCCGCCATCGTCTGCTGAAGCAGCACGGGAAGCGCCAGGATCCAGATGGCCTGCGACATGCTCTTGCCGGCCAGGCGGCCAGCGCGGATCACGCCCTCGTCGTCGGGAATCGCCTCCTGCTCGATGGCGGCGCTGGCCACGCCCATCGGGTCCTCGGGCGACGCGGCGCTCTCGGTGAGCACGCGGTCCCGGCGCATTGGCCGCTGGTCGTCGGATCGCTCGCCGCTCACCGCGTCACCTGCACCAGCACCGAGAAGACCCCGGGTTCGGCCAGCATCGCGAGCGCCTTGGCGGCATCGGCGAGGCCCGTGCGCCTCGAGATGAGCGGCGACGGGTCGATCGCGCGCCGCGTGAGCCGCTCGATCGCGCCGCCGAGCGGACCGAAGCCCGAGCCGTGCATCTCGATCTCGTTGAGCGCGATCTGCGAGAGATCGACCGCCACGGGCGCGCGCGCCGAGATACCCGCGACGACCACGTGCCCGCGCGGCCGCGCCATGCGCGCCGCAGCCGCGATCGTGTCGGCCGAGCCCGTCGTGTCGATGACGAGCTCCTGGTCGCCGCGTCGCCCCGTGTCGGCCAGCGCACGGTGGCGGATGCCGAACTGCTCGCCGATCCGCAGCGTGGCCTCGCTCGTGGCCACGAGGCGGGCGAACTGGTTCTCCTCGACGGCCACCAGCGTGGTGAGGACCGCGAGGAGATCGTCGCCGAGCACGCTCGCGAAGGTCTTCTTGTCGACGCCGCTTCGACGCACGGCCTCGATGGCGCGCGCGAGCGCCACGGCAAAGACCGCACGCTCGTCATCGAGCTCGCGTGCGAGTGGCACGCACGATGCCGCGGGAACCGCGATGAGCTCCGACAGCGCGCCCGCCGCGTCGTCGACGCCCAGGATCGTGCGCATCCCGCAGTGGATCGCGAGCCCGCCCGTGCAGCGCTCGCATCGGCCGCACGAGAACACCGGCTGCACCGCCACGCGTGCGCCCCGCACGATGCCCGCGCCCGCAAACACCGCCGCGCGCGACGCATCCTCGATCACGCCCACGCAGGACGTGCCGAGGACGCGGGCGCCCGCCGCCGCGGCTCCCAGCCCGCGCACCACCTCGCGCTCAAGCGGTGTGGCGAGCGCGATCGTCGGGCGGACGAGCACGACGCCCTCCGCCTCGGCCACAGCGCGTGCGCGCGACACAACCTCCACGCGGCCTTCGGCCGCGACCACCGCACGCATCGGCGCGCCCGCGCTCATGCTCATTTGCCTGCTTCCGCGGCCGCCGGCTCGGCGTCATCGTCGCGGCGAAGCTCGCTCGTACGCTTCACGCCCAGTTGCTTCATGCCGATTGGCACGTCCGGCGACTCGAACACCACGGGATCCCAGAACATCAGGTAGTCCCACGTATCGAGGTCGCGCACGAAGGTCGGGTAGAGGTACAGCGGCGTCTCGAGCAGCGGGGGCTTGGCGGTCACCATGTGCTCGAGCCAAAGGTCCTCGTCGATGCCGAAGTCCTTGCCCGTGATCATGCGCAGCGAGTCGAGCGCCGCGGTATTGACCGCGAGCTCGCGCTGCGAGAGCGCCGCCACCAGCGCGTTGAAGACGGCGGGCGTCGGATACTGGCCGAGTGCGATCGCGACCTCGGTGCGGACGTCGGAGTCTTCCTCTGCGTCGACGAGGCGCGGCCAGAGGAGGTCCGCGACGGCGGGATCGTGCAGCCGCTGCAGCGCCTTGGCTGCGGCGAGCCTCACCTGGCGAAACGGGCTCACGAGGCTCTTGGCCACGAGCACTGCATCGGCCGCATCGCCGTGCCGCGCCAGCGCCTGCAGCGCCGCAGCACGCACCAGCGGATCGCCCGCGTCCTCGGCGTACAGGCGGTACATCTTCACGTAGACCTCGGTGCCGCCGAACGGCGCGTTCGCCAGCAGGATGGTGCCGCGGCGCGCGTTCTCTCGGTCGTTCGGGTCGGCGGCCCAGCGCGCGGCCTGCGCCGGCGAGGGCGGCGTGAAGCTCTGCGTGAACTGGCTCAGGTCCGACGAGATCGTGTCGCATCCCGCTGCAAAGAGCAGGACAGGCGCGAGCAGGATCGTCGTACATCGCATGGCGGGGAGCGTAGCGAAAGCGGGGGGCGCGTGGGCGGGAATCGCGCGCTACGCTCCGCGCATGGCCCTCGCGATCGAACGCTTCGTCCTCGGCGACTTCCAGACCAACTGCTTCGTGCTGTGGGACGACGCCGATCCGACCAAGTCCTGCTGGATCGTCGACTGCTCCTACCGCCCCGAGCGGCTGCTCGACTTCGTCGAGTCGCGCGGCCTCAAGCCCACGCTCTGCATCCTCACGCACTGCCACTGCGACCACATCGCCGGCCTCGCCCAGATGCGGCTGCGCCTCGGCCCGGTCAACACCATCTGCCACCGCGCCGAGAAGGAGTTCAACGAGGACCCCAACCTCAACCTCTCGGCGTTCCTGCCGCCCGCGGTCCAGGCGCCGCCCCCCGACGCCTGCGTCGGCGGCGGCGAGATGCTCGAGCTCGGCGGCTTTTACTTCCGCATCCTCCACACGCCCGGCCACTCGCCGGGCTCCATCACCCTCTGGTGTCCCGAGGCCAACGTGGCGATCGTCGGCGACACGCTGTTTGCAGGCAGCATGGGCCGCATCGACTTCCCGACCTCCGACCGCGACGCCATGCACCGCACCCTGCACGAGGTCCTGATGCGCCTGCCCGATTCCACCGAGATCCACCCCGGCCACGGCCCGTCCACCACGATCTCCCGCGAACGCGGCAGCAACCCATTCCTCCGCGCTGGCGCGTTCTAGCCGCCCAACGCGGCGGGGCGAGGACCTATACTCCACGCCCTATGCCGTACACGCTCACCCCCGGCGAGGGCTTCGGCCTCGACGTCGAGGACACCGACTACCTCAAGGACCACTTCCAGGCCCCCGACCGCTGGGTCCTGAACTTCGGTCCCCAGCACCCCGCGACGCACACGACGCTCCGCCTCGTGCTCGAGCTCGACGGCGAGCGCATCGCCCGCTGCACGCCGCACATCGGCTACCTGCACTCGGGCTTCGAGAAGCTCGGCGAGCACCACGACTACAACCAGTACGTCTGCACGATCAGCCGGATGGACTACATCTCGCCGATCGTGAACGACATCGCCTGGCACCACGCGGTCGAGAAGCTCTTCGGCATCGAGCTCACGCCGCGCGCCAAGGTCGCCCGCACCATCATGTGCGAGCTCGGGCGCATCCAGAACCACCTGCTGTGCGTGGGCGCCGCGGCGCTCGACCTCGGTGCGTTCACGGGCTTCCTCTACGGCTTCAACGAGCGCGAGTTCATCTACGACATCATCGAGTACATCTCGGGCCAGCGGTTCCATCCCGACTGGACGCGCGTCGGCGGCGCCTGGCGCGACATCCCCGACGACGAGGTGTTCAAGCGCATGGTGCGCAACTTCATCGATGTCCGCCTGCCCAAGGCGATCAACGACCTCGAGACGCTGTGCAACCGAAACCGCATCTTCGTCGACCGCCTCGACGGCGTCGGCGCGATTGCCAAGGAGGATGCGATCG
>JBIIRG010000199.1:0-5684 GCA_044341665.1 Phycisphaerales bacterium
CGTCCTCGGGCTCGAGCGCCGACTTGGCCGCGAGTGCCACGCCCCGCAGCACGAGGTCGGGCACGATCTGGTTCACGAGCTCGTCATCCGAGAAGAGCGCCCCCGCGTCGCCACCGGTCGCCACGACCAGCGGGAATCCGCCGTACTGCTCGGCGTACTTCTCGATGAGCCGCCACGCCATGCCGCGGATCCCGTGGTACACGCCCCGCAGCATCGCGTCGCGCGTGTTCGATCCCCACGCGATGCCCTCGGGCACGCTGAAGTCGACCGCGGGCAGCGCAGCGGTGTGCTCGTGCAGCGCCTTGAGCTGCATGCGCACGCCAGGGGCGATCGCGCCTCCGTGGAAGACGCCTTCGCCGTCGACGAAGTCGACCGTGACGCACGTGCCCGCGTCGATCACGATGCACGCCTGCTTGAGCTTGGCGTACGCAGCGGCGGCGTTGAGCAGCCGGTCGATCCCGGGCCGCGCGCCTGCGTCGAGGCACGTCCCGATGGGTGCGGGCATGTCGTCGGGCACCAGGTAGATGTCGCACGACAGCTGGTCGCGCAGCGCGCTCACCAGTGCGTCCGACACGGGCTTGTTCACGCTCGCCACCACCACCGACGAGTCGGCCTCTGCGCCGATCGACTCGTAGAGTCGCGTCGCCGCCTCGATGGCGGCCGCCATGTCGTCCTTGGCGATGAAGACGACTTCCTCGGGATCCTCGCCGCGGAACGTGGCGAGCTTGACGCGCGTGTTGCCGACCTGGATCGCGAGGACGGGGGGCTGGTTCGGTTCATGCATGGCGTGGGTGTCTCTGCGTGATGGGGTCGGATCGGCGGCTGGAGTCAGGCTGTTGCAGGCACGGCGCGATGGGAGGCGCCGCGCATCGCGGCGGCCATGTCGTCGCGCATCTGCGCGAACAGGCGGCGCGTGACCGGTCCCGCGCCGCCATCGCGCACGACGCGCCCGTCGAGACGGGTGACCGCGCTCACGAAGCGGCGGCTCGAGGTGATCATGAGTTCGTCGGTCTCGGCGAGCTCGTCGGCGCGCACGCGCCGCACCTCGGCGGGAATGCCCGCGTGGCGCGCCGCTGCAAGCAGGTCGGCGCGCGCGGTGCCGTGCAGGATGGGCGGCTCTTCGGAAATGGGCGTGGTCACGAGGGTGCCTTGGCGCACGAGCGCCACGTTCGAGTACGCGCCCTCGCCCACGAGGCCGTCGCGCACGAGGATCGCCTCGTTGGCGCCCTGCGCGTCGGCATCGAGAAGGTGCAGGATGTTGCCCATGAGCGACAGCGTCTTGATCTCGCAGAGCCGCCAGCGCATGTCCTCGGCGGTGATCGCCGCGACTTCCTGCGGCGCCACCAGCGCCGTGATCGGCTCGGCCGGCGTGGCCATCGCGAACACCGTCGGCACCAGCGGCTCGGTGGGCACGTGCGCGCGCACGCTGCCCGCGCCGCGCGTCACCTGCATGTACACGACCGCGTCGCGCAATCCGTTCGCCTCGAGCAGCGCATGGGCGATCGCGCCGAGCTCCGCCGCGTCGAATCCGCGGATGCGCGCAAGGTCGAGGCTGCGCGCGAGCCTGCGCGCGTGCGCATCGAGGCCCACGCCGTGGCCGTCGAAGTAGCGCAGGAGCTCGTAGACGCCGTCGCCGAACAGGAACCCGCGGTCGAGCACGCTGATGTGCGCGTCGCGCTGGTCGAGGATCGAGCCGTTGAGGTAGATCTTCAAGGGAGTTCCCGCTGCGTCGCCATTCCGCTCAGCCGCGCGCCGCGCGCACGAACGCTTCGATCCGCCGAGGATCGAGCGCATTCCACCACACCCCGTCCTGCTTGAGGTCGCTGCCCACGATCACCGCGTCGGCCACCGCAAGCACCTCGCGCACGCTCGCGGCCGTCGCGCCGCTTCCCGCAAGGACCGGCAGCCGGCACGCCTTGCGCGCCGCCGAGAGATCCGAGATCGGCGTCGCCACGCCCGTCGAGTTGCCGGTCACGATCACGCCGTCGGCGCCAAAGAACTGCGCGGCATGCGCGTGATCCGCCAGCGAGGTGTCGGCGGTGATGGCGTTCGCGGTGTGCTTCTTCTTGATGTCGCAGAAGATCGCAATGCGCTCGGCCACGCCGCCAAGCGCGCGTCGGTAGCGCAGGAGCGGTCCCGCGTCGGCCTCGGCCAGCACGCCCTCGTCGGCCACCGCCGCGAACACAAAGCCCTCGGCGCGAATGAAGGAGCACTCCGCGGCCAGCGCCACCGCCAGCGCCGCCTTGTTTGCGCCCGCAAGAACCTGCACGCCCAGCGGAACGTCGACCGCGGCGCGCACCTCGCACGCCGCCCGCGTGAATGCCGCGATCGCCTCGGCACCCACGTCGCGCATCAGGTACGGCGCGTCGTGCATGTTCTCGAGCAGGATCGCCTCGAAGCCAGCTGCGGCCAGCACCCGCGCCTCCTCGACCGCGTGCCGCGCAATCTCCCGCGGCGACAGCGCAGCCCGCGGCGACCCAGGCAGGGGCTGCAGGTGGATCATCGCCACGATGGCGCGGTCGGAACCGAGGATCGAGGCCATGCCTCGCGGTGGGTAGGGGGTGGTCATCGGGCGGCTCGGCGGAGAGACGGCAAGTGTAGTGGGTTGCCGAGGGGCACCGACCCACCTATCCTCCGCGCCCCCCAGACGCGACCCATCGGAGCGCGCGCGACCCTCGGAAGGGCCGCCCCGGCTCCCGAGGGCCGGCCAACGCGGTCCGCCGCGAGGGCGGGAGCACCCCAGAGGGCAGGAGCACACCATGGCAGTCCGTCTCGCAATCAATGGCTTCGGTCGCATCGGCCGCCTCGTCTACCGCATCGCCTACCAGCGCGGTGGCTTCGAGATCGTGGGCGTCAACGACCTGGTCCCGGCCGACAACCTTGCCTACCTGCTCAAGTACGACTCGACCCACGGCCGCTTCGGCGCCGAGGTGCGCGCCGACGGCGAGTCGATCGTCGTCGACGGCAAGCCGACCGCCTGCACCGCCATCAAGGACCCGGCCCAGCTCCCGTGGAAGGCGCAGGGCGTCGACTACGTGCTCGAGTCGACCGGTCTCTTCACCGCCGTCGAGGATGCGCGCAAGCACCTCGACGCGGGCGCCAAGCGCGTGCTCATCTCGGCTCCCACCAAGAGCGAGAAGGAAGTCCCGACCTTCGTGCGCGGCGTGAACTGCGGCAAGTACGACCCCGCAGCGCACGCGGTCGTGAGCAACGCCAGCTGCACCACCAATTGCCTCGCGCCCGTCGTGAAGGTGCTGCTCGAGACCTGCGGCATCGAGGAGGGCCTCATGACCACCGTGCACGCGGTCACGGCCACCCAGCCCACGCAGGACGGACCCTCGAAGAAGGACTGGCGCGGCGGACGCAACGCCTACATGAACATCATCCCGAGCTCGACGGGTGCCGCCAAGGCGTGCGCGCTCGTCCTGCCCGAGACCAAGGGCAAGCTCACGGGCATGAGCTTCCGCGTGCCCACCGCCAACGTGTCGTGCGTGGACCTCACGTTCCGCCCCACCAAGGCCACCAGCCTTGCCGAGATCAACGCCGCCATGAAGGCCGCGAGCGAAGGCCCCCTCAAGGGCGTCCTGGGGTACACCGAGGAGGAGGTCGTCTCGAGCGACTTCATCAGCGACCCCCGCAGCTCCATCTTCGACGCCAAGGCGGGCATCCAGCTCTCCGACCGCTTCTTCAAGATCGTCAGCTGGTACGACAACGAGTTCGGCTACGCGAGCCGCTGCGTCGACATGCTGGCCATGATGGCGCAGAAGGACGGCAAGCTCGCCTGAGGATGGGTTGCCGACGAGGCATGGTGCAGTAGCATGAACGGATGCTGATCCCGTGCATTCTCGCCGTGTCCGCGTTCGCCTCCGAGCCGCCGACGGTGGACCGCGCGGCGCTCGAACAGGGCTACACCCTGCGCGTCTACGAGATCAACCGCGAGCTCGACCGCGTCGCGCGCGTGGCCGATGACGCCACGCCCAACATCGACCGGCTCGAGGACCGCATCGACTTCAAGGAAGAGCCCGACCTCGTCGGTGCGGGCGGACCGCGCGACCAGTACGCGGTCGAGGCGATCGGCTACCTCGACATCGCCGAGCCCGGCTTCTACACCTTCGAGCTCCGCTGCGACGACGGCGGCATCCTGGAGATCGACGGCACGCGCGTGATCGTGCACGACGGGGTGCACCCGCCGACCCCCAAGGAGGGCGGCATCGACCTCACCCGAGGCCTGCACCGTTTCCGCATCGACATGTTCGAGAACGCGGGCGGCGCAGCGCTGCTCCTCAACTGGAAGCTTCCCGGCAAGGGACGCTTCGAGCTCGTGCCGGCGACGGCGTTCCGCACCGAGGCGGGCGTCACCCGCGTGGTCGCGCCGGGCACCAAGGTCTACAAGGACGGCCGCGAGCACCAGCGCCCCGGCGACGGCCTGCCCATCGAGGCCGCCTACCCGCGCTTCCGCATCGAGCCGCTCCGCCCCGAGGGCTTCGCGCCCAAGATCGGCGGCATGGCGTTCCTCTCCGATGGCCGCCTGGTGGTGAGTGACTTCGAGCCGGTCAACAACGGGATCCTGCGCACCGAGACCAACGGCACGCTGCACATCCTCTCGAACGTGATCGATGGTTCGCCATCCAGCGTCACCCATGCGCGGCTTCCCGGCAGCTACCACGACCCATGCGGCATCGTGGAGTTCGAGGGCGACATCTACGTCTCGCACCGCCCCGGCATCGACCGCCTGCGCGACCTCGACAAGGACGGCGTGTTCGAGATCCACGAGGAGTGGGCGCGCCCGTGGGTCGGCGACAACTACCACCATTTCAGCTTCGGCCTGAAGGAGAAGGACGGCTGGATCTACGGCACGCTCTCGACGTCGATCTACTTCGGCAACACCATCACGGCCGACGCGGTCGAGGGCGACACGCCCGGGCTCAACGGCCCGAATCCGCCCAACCGTGGCACGCTCTACCGCATCAACGCCCGCACGCGCGAGATCGAGTGGATCTCAGGCGGTTTCCGCACCCCGAACGGCGTCGAGGTGACCGCCTCGGGCGACTGCTTCGTGACCGACAACCAGGGCGCATGGATGCCCGCGAGCAAGCTGAACCACGCGCAGCAGGGGCGTTTCTACGGCCATTACAACGGGCGCAACACGTGCCGCGCCTTCCCCGAAGGCGCGCCGGCGAGCCTCTACTCCGAGAATCCGCCCTCGCCGCCTGCGGTGTGGCTGCCGCAGAACGAGATCGCCAACTCGCCCACGACGCCGCTGGCCATCCGGTCGGGTCCATTCCCGGGGCAGATGTGGCTGGCCGAGCTGACCCTCGGCGGCATCAACCGCGTGTCGCTCGAGCGCGTGGACGGCGAGCTGCAGGGCTGCGCCTACCGCGCTGGCAACGGCCTCGAGGGCGGCGTGCAGCGGCTGATCGAAGGTCCCGATGGCTGCCTCTACGCGGGCTCGATCGGCTCGGGCGGCAACTGGAACTGGCGCGACACGCGCTTTGGCCTGCAGCGCCTGCGCCCGACCGACGCCGAGGTGTTCGAGATCGCGCTCGTCACCGCCGAGCCCGATGGCCTCACCGTGCGCCTCACGTCGGGCGTCGACGATGCATGGCTGCGCGACCCGTCCCACTACGCGCTGCGGCAGTGGCGCTACGAGGCGACCGAGCAGTACGGCGGCCCGAAGATCGACG
>JBIIRG010000200.1:0-5650 GCA_044341665.1 Phycisphaerales bacterium
GCTCGCGGCGTCTGGCTTCTTCGCGTCAGCCTTCTTGGCCTCGACGACCTTCGACTCGGGCTTCTTCGACTCGGGCTTCTTCGCTTCAGGCTTCTTCGCTTCAGGCTTCTTCGCTTCAGGCTTCTTGGGGTCCGACTTCTTCGGGCCGTCGGCCTTCGCGGACGCGGTGGCCGACTTGGCGTTGGCTACCTTGCCATCGGCGACCTTGCCATCGACGACCTTGACGTCGGCCTTCTTGCCATTGCCGTTCTTCGCGGCCGCGCCGTTGGCTGCAGCCGGCGCCACGGTTGCGGCTTTGACCGCGCCGTTCTTGGCACCGTTCTTTGCGGCGGGCGCAGCGAGCTTGGTCTCGGTCTTGGTCTCGGGCTTGGTAGGCGCGGACTTCGACGCCACCGGCTTCGCCGCGACCGCCTTGGAGGCAGCGCTCTTCGCGTCGGCGGACTTCGCAGCCTTCGCCGGCGCCGCCGACTTGGCGCTCACGCCCTTCGCGGGCGCCGACTTGCCGTTGGCAGGCTTCACGCCAGCAGCCTTCGGTGCAGCGCCGTTCTTCGAAGCTGGTTTCGAAGCCGCAGCGGCCGCCGACTTCTTGGTCGGTTCCTTCGCGAGTTCCTTTTTGGCAGGAGCTTTCTTCGTCGCCACGAATTGTCTCTCTCTCCCGCGCGAGGGCGGCCCACATGGGCGCTCCTTCGGGGGCGGGGAGCGTAGCAGCCAACGCCCGAATGGTCAAAAACCCCGCGAAAATCGGCTGCCCGACACGCCGCCCGCGGCAGGATCCCCGCAGAAACGATCCTTGCGGCCGCAGAAGCCCGCACGTTCGCGCCACGTCGCGGGCGATTCAGGCGCTCGCGGTCGCCAGTTCGTCGCGGAACGCGCCCATCTTGCGGAACTTCTCGAAACGCTGGCGGACCAGGGTCTCGGGATTGACCCGCGAGAGCTCGCGCAGGCGGTCGACGATCCAGTTCTGGAGGTTGTCGGCGGTCTTGCGGGGGTCGCGGTGGGCGCCGCCGAGGGGCTCGGCGATCACCTCGTCGACCAGGCCGTTCTCGAGGTTGCGGCGCGCCGTGAGCGCGAGGCACTCGGCGGCGCGGTTGTTGGTCTGCTCGTTCGCTTCCTTCCAGAGGATCGCGGCGCAGCCCTCGGGCGAGATGACCGAGTACCAGGCGTGCTGCAGCATGCCCACGCGGTCTGCGACGGCGATGCCGAGCGCGCCGCCCGAGCCGCCCTCGCCGATCACGACCGAGACGATCGGCGTGCGGAGCCGGCTCATCTCCATGAGGTTGACGGCGATCGCCTGCGCCTGGCCACGCTGCTCGCTGCCGACGCCAGGGTAGGCGCCCGGCGTGTCGACGAGGGTGACGATGGGCAGGCCGAGCTTCTCGGCGAGCTTCATCTTGAGCATCGCCTTGCGGTAGCCCTCGGGATGCGCGCAGCCGAAGTGCGCGGCGACCTTCTCGGCGACCGTCTTGCCCTTGTGGTGCCCGATGAACATGCACTTCATCGAGCCGATGCGCGCGAAGCCCGTGACGATCGCAGGGTCGTCGCCGAAGGCGCGGTCGCCGTGCAGCTCGCAGAAGTCGCGGCAGATCATCTGCATGTAGTCGGCGGTCTGGGGGCGCAGCGGATGGCGCGCGATGCGGACCGTCTGCCAGGGCGTCAGGTCGGCGTAGATCTTGCGGAGCAGGCTCTCGCGGGTGTCGTTGAGCTGCTTGAGCTCGTCGGCGTAGCGCTCGGCGTCGGGGCGCTCCTCGATGGCGTCGATCTGACGCTCGATCTCGAGGATCGGGTTCTCGAAGTCGAGCTGGTAGAGCGGGCTGTAGCCGGGTCGTGGCATAAGCGGAGAGTGTATCGCAGGCGCCCCTCGGCGCGATGCGCGCGTGCAGTACGCGGCGCCGACGGCGTTTGCAGCGCGTCAAGCCGCCTCGCCGCACCGCCCGCGGGTCCTGAAACTCGGTACGGTGGCGCCATGCTTCCCCGCCTCGTCATCGTCGGCTTCGGCAACCTCGGACAGGCGATCGTGCGCGGCTCGATCGCGTCGGGCATCGCGGCTCCGAGCGAGATCGGTGCGATCGACGCCGACCCCGTGCGGCTTGCGGAGGCGCGCGCGATGGGCCTGCGTGCCGTCGACGCCCGCGACATCGCCGAGGCCGAACTGGTCGTGCTCGCGGTGAAGCCGCAGAACTTCCCCGCCGTCGCCGCCGGACTCGGTGCCATCGCGGCGACCGGCCCCCTCCTCATCTCGGTGATGGCGGGCGTGCGGAGCGCGTCGATCTGCAGCGCGCTCGGCGGCGCCGCCCGCGTCGTGCGCGTGATGCCGAACACGCCGGCGGCCGTGCGCCGCGGGATCACCGCGATCGCGTCGGACTCCGGCCTCTCCGAGCCGGACGTGGTGCGCGCCGAGCAGCTCTTCGCCTCGGTCGGCGTCACGGCGCGCGTGCCGGAGTCGCTCTTCGACGCCGTGACCGCGGTGAGCGGCTCGGGCCCGGCGTTCCTGTTCCGCTTCCTCGAGGCGTGGATCTTTGCGTCGGAGGAGATCGGGCTGCCGCCCGAGACCGCGCGCATCCTCGCGCGCGAGACGCTCATCGGCGCCGCCGCCCTGCTCGACGAGACCGGCGAGGAGCCCGAGGTGCTGCGCGCGAAGGTGACGAGCAAGGGCGGCACCACCGCCGCCGGCATGCTGCGGCTCGACGACACCGCGGCGCGTGCCGGCGGACTCGATGCACTCATGGCCGAGACGCTCAAGGCCGCCCGCGACCGCGGCGCGGAGCTCGGGCGCTGAGCTGATCCGCACCGCGCGCGGCGTCAGTAGTCGCGACGCCGGAAGTACACGAGACCGATCGACAGCACGACGGCCTCGAAGGCGAGGCTGGTGCCGACGACCCAGCTGACGGTGCGCCTGTCGAGCTCCTTGCGGACCTCGGCCTCGACCCGGCGGCGGTTGGCGCGCGTCCGCTGGAGGATGCCGTTCTCGTCGACACGCATCTCCTGCTCGGCGTCGGGATCCTGGCCGATCCCCGCCGAGATCGCGAGCGCGCGGCGCGTGAGCTGGGCGGTCTCGGAAGTCTTGGGGAGGAGCGTCTTGATGCCGCGCGAGATGTCGTTCGCGAGCGCCCATCGGTCGAGGCGCGTCTGCGCATCCGACAGCAGCGTCTCGGCGGTCTCGCGCCCGCCGTCGCCCTTCATCGTGTCGAGCCTGGCCTGCACCATGTCGCACTCCAGCCGCGACGCGGTGCGCTGGAACAGCGTGATCGACTCGCCGAGATCGACGACGAACACGAGGATCCAGAAGAGCAGCGTGACGATGACCGACGCCACGGCCGAACGCGTGATGAAGCCGACCACGGCTTGCAGGCAGAAGAGGTAGCTGAAGAGCGCCACGACCAGCGGCACCGCGACGAACACGCCCGGCTCCCACGCGCCCGCGCGGATGCCGAGCAGGAGGAACGCCATGAGCGCGAAGGCAAGCACCTGCAGCGTGCTGAAGAGCAGACCGCACGCGAAGGTCGTGAGGAAGAGCCGCGCCCGGCCGATCGGCTTCGAGAGCATGGTGTCGACGCCACCGGCCGCGACGTCTGGAAACATCGACGAGGTCGAGAGCAGCGCGAGGATGGTCGAGAGCCACGCGAGCCAGATGCCCACGCCGAGGTTCTCGATCATGAGCTTGTAGAAGTCGGCGGGCGGGAAGCGCTTGCTGGTGACGCCGGGAATCTGGAGGTCGTAGCCGAGGACTGAGAATCCCTCCTCGTCGATTCCCACCGCCGCGATCACGAGGATGACCACCACGTTGAGCGCGAGCGCGACCCAGAAGAGCTTGCGGGCGTTGAGCTCGCGGTAGGCGGCCACGATCATGGCCCAGGTCTGCACCGACATGTCGGCGAACGTGAGCCTGCTTGGACGCGAGGACGGGGACGGGGGCGAGGGCGAGGGCGAGGACGCGGCGTTCATCGGGACTCCCGCATGGCGGCGTTGACGTTCGCTGCACCGACGGCGGCCACGCGACCGTCGACATCGCGCACAAGGCGGAGGAAGAGCTCCTCGAGCGACTCGCGCACCTCGTGCACGCCCACGACGGCGCAGCCCGCGGCGCGCAGCGCGTCGATCAGCGCCTGCACGCGTTCGACCTCGCCCTCGGCGAGCTCGATGGCGTGGCGCGATCCGCCGGGAAGCGGCACGGCGCGCCCGAACGCAGGGAGCCCAGCGGGTGCCGTGCCCTCGAAGGTGACGCGCCAGCGGCGGCTCGCCTGCGTGAGCTCGGCGAGCGAGCCCTGCACCTCGATGCGCCCCTTGAGCATGATCGCCACGCGGTCGCACACGAGCTCGACCTCGCCGAGGAGATGGCTGTTGAGGAACACGGTGCGCCCCTCGTCGCGCATGCGCAGGAGCACGTCGCGGATCTCCGATCGGCCCACGGGATCGACGCCGTCGGTCGGCTCGTCGAGCACGACGAGCTGCGGGTCGTTGACGAGCGCGGCCGCGAGGCCCGTGCGCTGCTGCATGCCCTTCGAGTAGGTGCCGACGCGGCGGTCGGCCCAGGCGCGCATGCCGACGATGTCGAGCATGGCCTCGGTGCGGGCGCGGCGCGCGGCCCGGCGCATGAGGTTCATGGCGCCGAAGAACTCGACGCACTGACGCCCCGTGAGGTACTGGGGAAAGCGGTGGTGCTCGGGCAAGTAGCCGATGCGCGCGAGCGCGGGACGGTGGCCGACGGGCTCGCCGAGGATGGTGCCCCGCGCCGTGGTGGCGCGCACGATCGTGGTCATGATCTTGACGAGCGTCGACTTGCCGGCGCCGTTTGGCCCGAGGAGGCCGAAGATCTCGCCGCGGCGGACCTGCATGGACACGCCGCGGAGCGCCTGCACCTTGCCGGCGTACGTCTTGGTGACGTCGGCGAGGTCGATGGCGAGATCGGCCGCGAGATCGGCGGCGGGGGCGAGGCCTGAAGCGAGACTGGATGGAGTTGCGTTCGCAACCATGGCGCGGAGTGTACGGGGCGCGCCGCGCATATCGTGCGTGCATGTCGAGAAACGACCGCGAGCCTGCGGCGACTCCGCGCGAGCTGCATGCCCCGAGCGGAGCGAATGCGGTGGCGTTTGCGCTGCTGTTTGCGCTCTCGGCGGCGTTCCTGTTCGCGAGCTACTGCATGTCGCGCGCGTTGATCGGTGGGTTCGGCGCCGGTCCCGGCGCGATCGCGCTCGCGGTGGCGGCGACGGCGGCGGCGTCGATCTTCCTGTGGTGGCTGGCGCCGTTCGCGGACTTCGCCGAGATCTTCTGGCTGCACCTGCCCGCCGACCGGCGCGCGCAGCGTGGCGAGTGCCCGCACTGCGGCTATCCGCACGGCGGCCGTGCGACCTGCAACGAGTGCGGCGAGGAGACCGCACCGCTTGCGGCGTGGACGCTTTCGCCGCGACCTGTTCGGCGCATGGCGCGCATCCTCGTGCCGGCGCTCATCCTCGGCGCCGTGGCCGGTGAACTGTGGATGCGGCTCGACGAAGCGCGGTTCAGGCGCGAGTGCGAGGTGGGCGTTGGCCCGCACGCGCGCGCGCGGGCGTTTCCCACGGGCTTCGCCCGCATGTGGTCCGACGAGTCGGGCACCTTGCACAGCGAGGCGTGGCCGGACTTCGAGCGCGACCGCCGCTGGAAGCCCCGCACCGAG
>JBIIRG010000041.1:0-16989 GCA_044341665.1 Phycisphaerales bacterium
GCCGCGGGGTTCGCCCTTTTTCGGCGATGCGCCTCCGCCTGCGGATCCTTCCCGTCGGACTGCGCCCTCGGCCGCGACTACGGTCGCGGCCATGCCCGACACCATCACCATCGCCCAGCGCGCCGCGGCCCCGTCCACCGACGAGGCGATCGCGTGGCTGACGGAGCACTTCCCGTTCGACGGCTATCTCTCGCTCGGCACCGATGCGCATCGCGGCATCGCGGAGCTCGTCCGTGACCGCGTGCCCGAGGGCGGCGAGGTGCTCGACATCGGCTGCGGTCCGTGCGACAAGCTGGCCGTGCTCAGCCAGCTCGGCTATCGCTGCACGGGGCTCGACGACTTCGGCGACCCGTGGCATCGGAACAGCGCCAACCTCCGTGCGATCACGCGGTTCGCAGAGCGCGCGGGTGTGGCGCTCGTCGAGGGCGACGGCGAGGCGCTCCCGTTTCGCGAGGAGCGCTTCGACGCAGTGCTCGTGTGCGACGTGATCGAGCATCTCCACGCCTCGCCGCGCGCGCTGCTGACCGGGGCGCTCGAGGTGCTGCGCGACGACGGCTGGCTGGTCGTCTCGGTGCCCAACGCGGTGAGCATCCGCAAGCGCCTGGATGTGCTGCGGGGGCGCACGAACTACCCGCCGTACGCGCAGTTCTTTGCGGCCGACCGCGTCTGGCGCGGGCATGTGCGCGAGTACTCCTGGGGCGACCTCGCGCAGCTCGCGCAGTTCCTCGGGCTCGCCGATGCGTCGATCCACGGGGCGCATCACATGCTCGGCGTGCTGCCGGCGTGGGCGCGCGGGCCGTTCCGCCTCGCGCTCTCGCCGACGCCGTCGCTGCGCGACACGCTCATCCTGTGCGGCCACAAGCCGGGAGGCTGGACGAACGCCGCGCACCCCGCGCTGCCCGCGCGGACGGAGCACGCCCCGCTCGCCGCGCTTGCTACCGCGTGAGCCGCGCCACGAAGAGCCCGGGGCCCTTCGCATCGATCTCGGGCCGCAGCGCGCGGTAGAGCGAGAGCGAGAGGCGCGCCTCGGCAGCAAGCGCCGCCAGCGCGTCGCGCGAGAAGCCGAGGTGCTCGTGCCCCATCGTGGTGCGGTAGTCATTGCGCTCGTGCGCGACCATGTCGATCACGATCACGCATCCCGACTTGCCGAGCACGCGACGTGCCGCCGCGAGGACGCGCGCAGGCGAGCGCACGTGATGCAGCACGAGCGAGATGACGCACGCGTCGAACTCACCGGGCTCGCCGGGAAGGTCCTCGAGCACGCCCCTGCGGACCTCGACGTTCGCGTGATCCTTGAGCCGCCGCCGCGCCGCGTCGATCATGGCTGGCTCGCGGTCGATCGCGACGACCTTGCGAACGTACGGAGCGACCTCCGCGGCGATCTCACCGGTCCCACAACCGAGGTCCGCCACGCTCCACTCCGCAGGCAGCAGCGCCAGCAGCGCCTCCGACGCGAAACGCTCGCCGAAGAGCCCCCGGCGGAGACCGCTCCACTCGCCGCCGACGCGACCGAAGAACCCCTTCGGATCGGGGTTGCGCGCGGCAAGCACCTCGGTCATGCGCCGGTCGTCGTCGGCAAACGCCGCGGCACCGTCGATCGACGCGCGCAGCAGATCCCACGCGCTGCGCGCCTCGGGCGAGATCGCCTCGCGCGAGAGCCGGTACAGCGTCGCCGTTCCCTCGGCACGCTTGCCCACGATTCCCGCCGTGTGCAGGGCCTTCAGATGCCGGCTCATCGTCGACTGCGGCAACTGCAGCGCCGACGCGAGCTCGCCGACGGCAAGCTCCGAGCGCTCGAGAAGCCGAAGCATGCGCGCACGCTGCGGATCAGCGAGCGCCGCGAAGATCGCGATGACTGGCGAGGAGGCGGGCACCGCGCGTCGGGTCACTGACCCGGGGGAAGGCCCGTGGTCGGCTCGAGCGCAAGACCGTACTCCGCGATCTTCGAACGCACCGCGAGCGAGTTCGGCGCGATGGTGTAGGCCTGCCGCAGGCGGCGCGTGGCGAGCTTGGAGTCGCCCACGTCCTCGGCGACCTCGACGGCCTTGAGGTACGGCCGCGCGTCGTTGCCGTCGGCGATCAGGATCGCGCCGTTCACGGCGAGGGTCGCCGTGTCGGGGTCGTTCATCTTGAGGCCGTAGTCGGCGAGGAGCATGTAGCTCGCGAGCGAGTTCATCCCGCTGCCGCGCTGCGTGAGGAGCTGCACGAGCTTCTGCTTCTCGTTGAGCTTGAAGTAGACCTGCGCCAGCGCCTCGGCCACCTCCTGGCTGGCGGGGTTGGCGGCGTACGCCGTCTCGACATGCGTGCGCGCCTCGGCCAGGTTGCCGATCTCGGCAAGGCACACGCCGTAGCGGTACTCGACCTCCCAGTCGCCCGGCGCGCGGTCGAGGATCTCGGCGTAGCCGATGGCGGCCTTGTCGTACTGGCCGTAGCGGTAGAGGTGGTCGGCCTCCTTCTTGGCGGCCGTCATCGGGCGCGGGCCCGCGCAGGCGGCGAGGAAGACGACGGGAGCGATCGCGCCGACGGCGGCGATGGTGGTGAAACGGCTCATGCAGGAACGGCTCATGGTTCGGGAGGATACAGTCTTGCGGCACGCGTGCGAGGACGAAACAGCGGTTGGGAACGCTCCGAACCCCTCCTCCACGATGCCGCCAGAAGTGCCCGCGAGGATAGGCGAATGCAGCGCGAGACGCGAGGCGACCAGGCCGAATCGACGACGGATCACCTGCCCCGCGAGGTGCGGGTGGCGGTGGTCCGGCACGAGCAGTCGGCGGAGGGCGATCACCTCGACCTCTTCGTGGGTCCGCGCGGAGCACCTGCCGATCTTCGGGTGGCGCGCAGCTGGCGGCTGCCCCTCGAGGCGTGGCGATCGGAAGGTCTCGCGACAGGGCGGTTTGCAGCGGTGCCGACTCCGGCGCACCGCGCGGCCTACCTCGAGCTCGATGGATCGACGCAGGCCCCGCGTGAACTCTCGGGCGGACGCGGCCGCGTCGTGCCCCTTGCGGCGGGCGACGGTGTGACGGATGACGACGGCGCCGTGACCGCGCTCGGACGCGTCGTCCGATTCACCCGCGACGCCGTCGGCAACTGCGCCGTCGAGATTGCCAACGACGGCCCGAGGAGGGTGCGCGCATGAACCCGTCGATGGTGGGCGTGTCGGTCGAGATCCTGGTGTCGTTCGGCTTCGCGATCTTTGCGGCGCTGTGCGTCGGCCTCGTCGCGGTGGGTCTTCCCGGCGCGTGGATCATGATCTTCGCCGCGGTGCTGATCGATGTTCTCGATGGCCTCTGGCTGCCTGCAGGCGCCCCGCTCACCTTTCACCCGCTCACGCTCGGGATTGCAGCGGTCGTGGCGGGCGTGGGCGAGTTGCTCGAGTTCATGCTCTCGGCCGCAGGCGCCAAGCGCTTTGGCGCGAGCGGGCGCGGCATGATCGGCTCGGTGGTGGGCGGTGTGCTCGGCGCCATCGGAGGCACGGTGGTGCTTCCGATCGCCGGCACCATCATGGGCGCGCTCATCGGCACGGCGGCGGGCGCGATCCTCGGCGAGCTCAGCCACGGCAACCGTAGCCTGCGCGACACCGCGCGCCCCGCGACGGGCGCCGTGATCGGCCGCCTGCTCGGCACGCTCGCCAAGCTGCCGTGCGCGGCGGTGGTGTTCGTGATCCTGGCGGTGGCGGTGTTCGTGCGGTAGGCGCCCGCGTCAGATCGTCGCTTCGGTGGCTGCGAGCACTTCCTCGACGGTCGTCCTGCCGGCGCGCACCTTGGCGAAGCCGTCGTCGCGCAGCGTGGTCATGCCGCGCTCGACGCACAGGCGGCGGAACTCGACGACGTTCGGGTTCGACGCGATCTTGTCGCGCAGGAAGTCGTCGAGCACGAGGAGCTCGTAGAGGCCGAGACGCCCGTTGTAGCCCGTCTGGCGGCATGCGGGACAGCCGGCGCCCGCGCGCAGCGTGGGCGAGTCGATGCCGTGCGTGAGCAGGAAGTCGCTCATGTCGTCCTCGACCGGGCGGTCGAAGGCGCACTTGGGGCAGATCTTGCGGACGAGGCGCTGGGCGAGCACGCCGTTGAGCGCGGCGCCCACGAGGAACGGCTCGACGCCGATGTTGATCATGCGGGTGATCGAGCTCGGCGCATCGTTCGTGTGCAGCGTCGAGAGCACCAGGTGGCCGGTGAGCGCCGCCTGGATGGCGGTCGATGCGGTCTCCTGGTCGCGGATCTCGCCGAGCATCACGACGTCGGGGTCCTGGCGCAGCAGGGCCTTGAGGGCCTTGGCGAAGGTCATGCCGATCTTCTCGTGCGTCTGGATCTGCGTGATGCCCTGCAGGTTGTACTCGATCGGATCCTCGACCGTCGAGATGTTCATCCTGCGGGTGTCCATCTGGCGGATCGAAGAGTAGAGCGTGGTCGTCTTGCCGCTGCCGGTGGGACCGGTGACGAGGATGATGCCGTGCGGCTGCTCGATCTGCTTCTTCCAGATCGTGAGCGCGTCCTCGCTGAAGCCGAGGTCTTCGAGGCCGACCGAGATCGACCGGCTGTCGAGGATACGCATGACGGTCTTCTCGCCCTTGGGCGTGGGGACCGTCGACACGCGGAGGTCGAGCTTGCGGCCGAGCACCGTGGCGCGGATGCGGCCGTCCTGCGGCAGTCGCCGTTCGGCGATGTCGAGGTTGGCCATGATCTTGATGCGGCTGGTGAGCGCAGCGTGCAGCTTGCGCGGCGGCGTGAGGAGCTCGAAGAGGACGCCGTCGATGCGGTAGCGCACCTTGAGCACCTTCTCGTCGGGCTCGATGTGGATGTCGGATGCGCCTTCCTTGAGCGCGAGCTGGATGATGTGGTTGACGTACTTGACGACGGGCGAGCTCTCGGCCTCGGCCTCGATGTCGCGCTCGTTGACGTCTTCCTTGTCGACCTCGACCTCGCCTTCCTCGTCCACGCCCGCGAGGATGGAGTCCATGTCGACGGCGTCGGACTGCGCGTGGGCGGTCGCCTCGTGCGCGGCCTGGATGGCGCCGAGGATGTCGCACGGGGCGGCGAGCACGTTGCGGATGCCGACCACGCCGAGGCGGCGCTTGATCTCGTCGACGAGGAACACGTCGTCGGCGTTGGCGATGGCCACGACGGGACGGCTGCCCTCGCTGCGCAGCGGCAGCACCTGGTTGCTGGTGCAGAAGTCGGCGCCGAGCTTCTGGAAGAGCCCGTGGTCGAAGGCGTCGTGCGACTTGGCGTCGATGGTCGCGAACGGCATGCGCGCGAGCTCGGCGATGACCGCCTGCGCGGCGCGCTCGTTGATGCCCTGTTCGCGGAGGATCTCGATGTAGTGGCGGCCGGGCGCCTGCTTCTGGATGCGCTGCGCCGCGACGATCTGCTCGGGGCCGGCGATGCCGCGCGTGACGAGCAGTTCCTCGAGGGTCTCGCCGACATGGCTCTCGTCGGGCGACCAGAGTTCGGCGAGGTCCTCGTCGTGGTGCGAGGGTCGCGGCGCGGGTGCAGCGACGGGCGCGGGGGCAGGCGATGGCGCGGCGGATTCGGCGGTTGCGCCGTACTCGGCGTCCTCGCGCTCGTCGTCGTCGGCCGCGGCGGGCGCCGCACCCGAAAGCTCGGCCTCGAACGCGGCGGCAACGTCGGGATCCTGCTCGTCGCTCGGAGCCGACGGGGCTTGTCCACCCGTGCGGCCTTCCGATGCGGCGGCCGAAGAGGCCGCCGACGCGACGGACTTGAGTCCAGGCACGCGCTCCTTGGGTGCGTTCGGATTCGGTGCGCCGAGCTGCTTCAGGATGTCGTCGATGTTGAACCGGCCCATGCCAACCCTCCCCACTGCGTCAGTTGCCCGTGCCAGCGCCCACGCCGCCCATGGTCACGCGGAAGAGCGCCTCGCGCTGCAGCTCCTCGTTCCAGGCGCGCAGGACGATGCCGTCCTTCGTCACTTCCTTGATCGTGAACACGATGTTGCTGCCGTTCACGGCCAGCGTCTCGCCGACGCGCAGCACCTGGCCGTTGACGTGCGCCATGGAGTTCATCGGATTCGAGCTCACCATCGCCGACTGGACCTGCACCGCGGCCGCGGCCGCCGAGCATGCCGAGTCCCAGGTGAGGCCGCGCGACGGGCGCGGATCCTCGAACTGCGGCGCGTTCGCGTCGACCTTGACGGCGTTCGTCGCGGTCGTCTGCAGCACGAGCTCCTCGCCCACGATGATGAACGGGTTCTTCTGCAGCTCCTCGCGGGCGATGCGCAGCTTCATGTAGCCGTCGGCGTCGAGCAGGTCGGTCTTGAGATCGGTCTCCGCCTTGCCCTCGCGCTCCTTGAGGAAGCTGTCGACGAGCGCGCCGGCCTCGGACTGCTGGATCTCGGCGGCGCCGGCGCGGCCGATCGCCCGCATCGAGAAGAGGCTCACGAGCGCGATCGCGGCGACGCCCGTGAAGAGCACGGCGCCGAAGCCGAAGCGCTTGCGGCTCGACCCTGCGGCCACGGTGATCGCCTCCTTGCCGTCCTCGAAGGAGAGCGGCATGGTGCGCGGTTCGTCGTCGCCGGGAAGGCCGTTCGGATTCTCGCTGTTCAGGTTGAGGTTCATCACTTGCCTCCAGCGGGCGTGCCCGCGTTGGCCGTTCCGTCGTTGAAGTAGATGCTGAGGGTGAACTCGGCGCGCATCGAGCCGCCGACCATCTCGTCGGCGTTGTCGCGCGGTCCCATGCCGAGCTTCGAGATCTTCAGCTGGTGCACGCGGGTGATGCGCGGCAGCGCCTCGACGTCGAGCAGGAACTGGTAGAAGCCGTCGAAGTTGCCCTCGATGACGGTCTTGAGCGGAAGCTCCATCGCCATGCCGGCGGGTGCGACCTTCTCGCCCTTCACCGAGCGCACGGCGAGGTTCGACTTCTGCGCGAGCTGGGTGACCTGCTCGAGGATGCGGTCGACGCCCTCGCGGTCGGGCAGCTTCTGGTTGAGGCGCTCGAGCTCCTCCTCGCGCTCGACGATCTCGCGGCCGAGGTCGCCGATGCGGCTCGTCAGGCGGCGGAGGTTCTCCAGGCGCACTTGCTTGGCGTTGATCTCGGCGCGCGCCTTGGCGATCTCCTCGTTGCGCGGCTTGAACACGAAGAAGTACGAGGCGATCGGGACGGCGATGAGCACGGCCACGAACGCGAGATCACGCATGCCACGGGTTTGCGATGTCATTCCTTCACCTCGTCTTCCTTGCCGGCAGCCGTCTTGGTGCCGTTTGCGTCGTTGTTGCTGCTGCCGCCCTCGGTGCCGGTCGCACCGCCCTCGTCGACGAGCGCGGGCGCATGGTCGGCGCCCTCGGGCTCGGCCGGCGCCTCAGGGGCGACGGTCATGATCTTGGCTCCCTCCATCGCGCCGCGATCGATGGGATCGCTCGGGGTGCGGAGGTCCTGCAGGCCCTCCCAGCCGCGGACGTCCGCGTCGGGCTCGAGCTTCATGGAGATCTTGAACTGGCGCATCGCGCGGCCGCGGAGCTCCTTCTCCTCGCTGACCTCGAGGCGGATGCCCGAGAGGAAGGGAAGGCGGGCGAGCGCGCCCATCCAGCGGCTGACGTCGAGGTCATCGGGCGCCACGCCGGTCACGAGGATGTTCACGCGGCGGCGCACCGGCTCGGGCTTGGCGGGAGCCTCGGGCTCCTTCGCCTTGGTCATGCGGCGGGCCTTCGCGGCGTCCTTCGCCTGCGTGGCGGTCTGGCGGGTGCTCTTGATCTCCTCGCTCTTCATCTCGAAGTCGAGGAGCGAGAGGTCGGGCGGCATCGTGTTCACGAGGCAGGCGAGCAGCACCGAACGCGGCACCGGCTCGATGAGGCCGCGCGCGAGATCGGCCTTCTCGACCATCTGCGCGCGCATCGCCTCGAGGCGCTTCATCTCGGCGATCTCCTTGGCCGCCTTCTCGGTCTCGTCGTTGATCGAGACCTGCGACGTGCGGACGGCGGCCCACTGGCGGTTCGTCACCAGGAACGCGGAGAAGACCGCGCCCATGACGATCACGAACAGCGCCAGGGCGAAGATGCCGCTGCGCCGTTCGCGCGCGTCGCGCACATAGTCCTCGGGAAGAAAGCTCTTCTTGCTCGGCATGGTTACCTCGTTGCTTGCGGTCCTGATGGGTGTTGGTGGCGTGTGGTGTGCGTGCGTCGGGGCGGATGCGGATCAGAGGTCGGTGGGCGAGCTCGCGAGTCCGCACGCGACGGCCCAGCCGGGATGCGTGCCCTGCGCGTCGGGCAGGCCCTTGGGGGCCGCGCCGTTGATGAGGAAGCGCGCCATCGGGTCGCCGACCTTGGCGGGCAGGCGCAGGCCGGAGGCGAGCGACTGGCAGAGGCCCGTGTCGCGCGCCTCGCCGCCGAGGAACACGACGCGGTCGATGCGGCGGTCTCGGAAGGTGGTCGCGTGGTAGCGCGCGCACATCGAGAGCTCGTCGGAGAGGCTCTCGACGGTCTCGCGGACCTCGTTGGTGAGGTTGCTGGCGGCGCCGGCGGGAACCGCTGATCCGAGCGCGGGAGCGGCGCCTGCGCCGCGGCGGTCGCTGGCGGTCATGGTGACGGCGTTGTCGGCCTCGGCCTTGGCGGCGGCTGCGCGCAGGATGGCCATGCCGCCGTCGGCGGCCGTGGCGGCGGCTGTGGCAGCCGGAACGGCGTTCATCGGCGCGGGCGAGCCGATGCGGATCGGCTTGATGCCCTCGGCGAGGCGCGCGGCGCGGGCGTCGCTGAGCGAGCAGCGGCGCACTTCGGAGAGGCGCGTGTCGATGGTGCGGCCGGCGATCGAGATCGACTTGGCGAACACCAGCTTGGCGCCGTGGCAGATGGCGACCTTGGTGCCGCCGTAGCCGAGGTCGACGTACATCGTGGAGATGTTCTCGTCCTCCGCACGGCGGTTGACATGGTCGAAGGCGTGGACGAGCGCAGAGATCTCGCCGTGCACGCCGACGACGTTGAGCTTGGTGCGGCGCGCGAGCTCGACGTAGCGCATGACGTCGTCGCGGCTCATGGCGAAGGCGATGTGCTCGACCTTGGCGGTGCCGTCGCGGGTGGTCTCGCAGACCTCGCTGGTGCGGACGACGAGCGCCGCGGGATCGCAGCCGAGTCCGATCGCGATCTGCAGGCGGATCACGCTCTCGGCGCGCTCCGCCTCGGCGGCGGGCACGCCGATGTGCTGCACCAGCATGTGCTGCGAGAACGGCGCGAGCACGAGGCGGCTGCCGCGGAAGTGGTTCTCGCGGAGGACTTCGGGAAGCTCGCGGGCGAGGAACTCGAAGCGCTCCTCGATCGGGCGCGCCCGCAGCTCGTCGCTGAACGGAACGAACGCAGCGGCAGAGACCGTCGGCAGCTCGCCCACGGTGGTCTGCACCAGCTTGACGCCGGAGCTGCCGAAATCAGCGAGAATCGGGGAGTAGTGCGAGCGGAACATGCCGAAGGGCATCGCGAGAACCTCCTGCGCGGGACAACCACAACCGCCGCGAGATGGCGGACGCACGGTGATCGGCAGGAAAATGGGGTGAGGTGAGGCAGGCGGCCGAGAAGCGCGCCGATGCCCGCGGTGCACGCGGTGCAGACGGAAGTCAGCCCCGGCTGGCTGATAAACGCGAGATCAGGCGCCGTGGCCGCGGCGCAGCAGCGCTTCGATGCCCGCGAGCGGGACCACCTGCTGCGATCCCGCATCGAGGTCCTTCAGGGCGACGTTGCCGTCGGCGAGCTCGGCGCCGAGGATGACCGCGAACCGCGCGCGGGCCTTTCCGGCGTCGCCGAGGAGCTTGCCCACGTTGCGCGTGGTCTTGGCGCTCGATCGCGCGTGGAGGCCTGCGCGCCGCAGCCGCATGAGGAGGCGCGGCAGCTCGGCGTCGGCGACATCTCCGCCGGCGGAGATCACGAACGCATCGGGCCGGGGAAGGAGCGCACCGCCGTCGTCGGGAAGCAGCTTGCGGTCACGCAGGACGTTCGCCAGCACGACATCGCCCATGCCGAAGCCGCACGCTGGCATCCGAGGGCCGCCGAAGAGTTCGACGAGGCCGTCGTAGCGGCCGCCCCCTGCCACCGCGCGCTCGGCGCCCGAGACCTCGTGGACCTCGAAGACCGTGCCGGTGTAGTACGCGAGGCCGCGCACGATGCCGACGTCGACCGTGCACCAGTCGAGAATGCCCGCGCGGTCTGCGGCGGTGCGGACCTCGTCGAGGGCAGCGAATTCGTCGGGAGAAATGCCGATCTCGGCGGCGAGGCCTGCGAGGGGCTCGGCCAGGCGCTGGGTCGCGCGGGCCGCGGTGTCGAAGCGGGCGACGGCGTCGGCGGAGAGGCCGAGTGCGGCCGCACGCTGGGCGAACTCGTCGGGCTTGAGCTTGTCGCGGCGGTCGAGGAGCGTCATCGCCTCGGCCGACTTCTCGGCTGCGACACCGAGCGCGCCGAGGACCCGGGCGATCGCCACGCGGTGCGAAAGGCGCACCTGGACATCGCCCGGCGTGAGTCCGAGCCGCTCGAGCGCGAGGATCGCGACCGAGATGACGTCGATGTCGGTCGCCGCGCCCTCGACGCCGCAGACGTCGATGTTCCACTGGACGAACTCGCGCAGGCGGCCCCGCTGCGGACGCTCGGCGCGGAACATGTTGGGGATCGCGAACCACTTCACGGGCACCGGAAGCGATCCCGCCCTCGACGCCACCATGCGCGCGAGGGTGGGCGTGAACTCAGGCCGCAGGGCGTAGTCGTTCTCGCCGCCCGCACGGCGGAAGCTGAACAGCTCGTTCACGATGCCTTCGCCCGACTTGGCGGTGTAGAGCTCGAGATGCTCGAAGGTCGGTCCCTCGACCTCGTCGAAGCCGCAGTCGACCGACGCGCTGCGCCAAGCGTGCTCGATGTGCCGCCGCACGGCGAGATCTCCTGGATAGAAGTCGCGGGTGCCCTTCGGAGCCTGGAACGCGTGGGTGGACATCCCGCGCAGCGTACCGCCCGCGGAGGACGGCAGAGGACGGTGCCTGGCACCTGCCGTGCACTGTCTGGCACCGAGCGACACATGCCTGGTGCTGGTTCCGCGATGCGCGCGCTGCACGCAGGCGGGCGGGTCCGCCCGCTCTACGAGGTGTCTGGCACGTGCCGGGGACTGTCTGGCACTACCTGGCACGTGCCAGGCACCGATCAGGATCGCGCAGGCGTCAGCTTGGCGATGACGAGGGTCGCGAGGGTCCAGGCGATGATCGCGTCGGTCCAGAATGCCAGGATGAAGGGGAGCGGCATGCGCATGAAGTTGCCCATCACCCCGTAGCAGGCGGTCGCGGCGAAGACGGCGATCGTAAAGCCGACGAAGACCTTTCGGCCGAATCCACCCTGGACGACCGAAAGGACGCAGGCGAGCAGCAGTGCGCTCACGAACTCGATGCTGAAGCCGCGGACGAGCTCCATCGGCTCCATCAACTCGCCGCCCTCGGCCCGATGCAGGATCAGCGTGAACGGCCCCGCGCGCATCCGCTCCTCGAACGCCGCGAACTCCGCCTGCTTCGCAGGGTCCTCGGTCGCCTGCCCGTAGCCCTCGGGCATCGAGGGCACCACGTACGCACCCGTTCCCCCGAGCGAGGACCGCAGCGTTTCGGTGATCGCAGACTCGTTGCCCGCACGCGGGAACGCGAAGTCCCAGATCCCGATCGCCGCCCACGACATGAATCCCCAGAAGAAGACGACGATGGCGGCGACGAACGCGGCGAGCAGGTGGCGCATGCGCGCACCCTACTGCATGCGCGAAATGCCCGCGTCGGGAAGCTGCCCCGTCACTTCACCTCAGGGGCGCAGCTCGCATCGAGGTCCGGCTTGGTGGTCCAGCGTCGCGTGGCGTCGGGCTTCTCGACCTTCTTGCGGAGGATCACCGTGTTGTCGAGGTCGAGGTCCGAGGTCCAGATCCACTTCGCGCCCTTGAAGTCATGCTCGTAGAAAGGCTGCTTCGGCGCGATGCGCTCCTCGGGGTACTCGACGGCGTTCACTCACCGCGACTCGTCGAAGTCGACGGCGGACAACCCGCCTTCGATGCACAGCGCCGCCGCACCGCCGCTCACCACTCAGGACCGCCCGAGTACCGGCCGTAGACATCGGCCATCGCCTGCACCTGCTCGCCGAGCGTGCAGCGAACCAGGCTCGCCTCGACGAGCGCGGGCATGACGTTCTCGCCCCTGCGGGCCGCCTCGCGAATCGCGGAGAGCGCGCGCTTCACGTCGTCGTTCGACCGCGCGGCGCGCATCTTGGCGAGGCGCGCGTTCTGCTCGGTCTCGACCGTGTGCGGGATCTCGAGGATGTCGACCTGCTTCTCCTCGTTGCCCTCGGGGTACGCGTTCACGCCGACGACGATGCGGTCGCCCGCCTCCATCTCCTGGCCGAAGCGGTAGCTCGCCTCGGCGATCGAGCGGCGGAAGTAGCCCTTGTGCACGCCCGCGACCACGCCGCCCATGTCGTCGATCTCCTTGATGATCGCGTTGGCGTCCTTCTCCATCTGGTCGGTGAGCGCCTCGACGAACCACGAGCCGCCGAGCGGATCGACCGTGCGGTGGACGCCCGACTCGTGCGCGATGATCTGCTGCGTGCGCAGCGCGACGCGCACGGCCTGCTCCGTCGGGAGACCGAGCGTCTCGTCCATCGAGTCCGTGTGCAGGCTCTGGCAGCCGCCGAGCACGCCCGCCATCGCCTGCAGCGCCACGCGCACGATGTTGTTGAGCGGCTGCTGCTCGGTCAGCGAGCAGCCCGCCGTCTGCACGTGCGTGCGCATGAGGAGCGACCGCTCGTTCTTGGCGCCGTAGCGGTCCTTCATCGCCTTCGCCCAGATGCGGCGCGCAGCGCGGAGCTTGCAGATCTCCTCGAAGAACTCGTTGTGGCTGTTGAAGAAGAACGAGAGCCGCGGACCGAAGCTGTCGACGTCGAGGCCGCGCTTGATGCACTCCTCGACGTACTCCATGCCGTCGCGCAGCGTGAAGGCGAGCTCCTGCGTCGCGCTCGAGCCCGCCTCGCGGATGTGGTAGCCCGAGATCGACACCGAGTTCCACTTGGGCAGGTGCTGCGCGGCGAACTCGATCGTGTCGACGACGAGCTTGACATGCGGCTCGGGCGGGTAGATGAACTCGTTCTGCGCGTGGAACTCCTTGAGGATGTCGTTCTGCAGCGTGCCGCCGAGCGAGGTCCAGGGGATGTTGCGCTCCTTGGCGTGTGCGAGATACATGCCCCAGATCACGGCGGCGGGCGCGTTGATCGTCTGCGAGACGGTGACCTCGCCGATCGGGATGTCGGCGTACAGCCGGTGCATGTCCTCGATCGAGCTGATGGCGACGCCGCAGCGGCCGACCTCGCCGGCCGAGAGCGCATCGTCGGAATCGCGGCCCATGAGCGTGGGCAGGTCGAACGCGGTCGAGAGGCCGGTGTTCGCCTTCGTGCCCTTGGCGTTGTTGAGGAGGTACTTGAAGCGCTGGTTGGTGTCGTCGGCCGAGCCGAAGCCCGCGAACTGGCGCATGGTCCAGAGGCGCGAGCGGTACATCGTCTTGTGCACGCCGCGCGTGAACGGGTACTGCCCCGGCTCGCCGATGCGCGCATGCGGCCGCGACGGGTCGGCGGGATCGTGCGTGAGCACGGTGTCGGGGCCGTAGCGCTCGCCCACGACGTAGCCCGAGATGGTCACCGTCTCGGGATCGACCTTGGACGGCTGCGGGTTCTTGGCGGAAACGGCGTGGGTGTTCGCGGTGGTCATCGGTGGCTGCCTTCGGGAAGACGCTTCCGGCCGATGGGCCGGAGCGCCGAAGAATAGCAGTTTCGCCGCCAATCCCTCCACCCTCGGAGCGGCGGACCAGTGCGGAAAACGCAGCGGATAACCGCTCCTCCGCGCCGCACGCGCGCCCGACGACGGCATAATGCACGCCATGACAGACGGATTGAACGAGGGAATCGCCCGCGCAGCGGAGTTGACGCTCGACGCCAACGCCACCACGGCCGCGTCGCTCGAGCTCAACGGCGTGTCCTGCGTGCGCACGGCGACCGTGCGTGCGGGCAGCGACCGGCTGCATGGATGCACCGTGCGCATCGTGATCGACGGGCTTGCGGACGCGGCCTACGAGACGGGCATCGAGACCGTTCCCGCGGGAAAGTCGCTGGCGGTCGATGTCTCCGACTTCATGATCCCGATGACGGTGCTGCGCGGCGCGACCGAGCGCGAGCCCATCGACCTCGTGGCCTCCGTCGTCGACGCGGGCGGCCTCGTGGTCGCGTCGGTCCGCCATCGCCTCACCATCATCCCCGACTCGCACTGGTGCGGAATCGCGACGGCATGCGAGTCCCTGGCGTCGTTCGTGACGCCCAACACCCCGGCGATACGCGAGCTTCTGCTCGACGCCTCGAAGCACCTCGAGCGGCGCACGAAGAACGGCGCGCTCGACGGCTATCTCTCGCAGAGCGCCGAGCGCACGCAGCGCATCGCAGAGGCCTGCTACGAGGCGCTTGCCACGCGCGGCGTCACCTACATCACCGCCAAGCCGAGCTTCGAGGCGGCCGGGCAGAAGGTGCGCACGCTGTCGGACACGCTCTCCGACGGGGCCGCGAACTGCCTCGATCTCTCGATCGCGCTCGCCGCGATGCTCGAGGCATGCGGCCTCGCGCCGGTGATCGCGATGGGCGACGGGCACGCCGTGGTCGGATACGCGACCGTCGACGAGCCCTTCGCCGACGCCGTGCACGACGGCCCGTCGCGGCTCGTGAACCGCATCGAGCTCAGCCAGTTCCGCATGCTCGAGGCGACGGGCGTGTGCGGCGCGCGCATGTCCTACGGCGAGGCGCTCGCCGAGGGCGAGCGCTTCCTGCGCCGCGCGACCGAGGCGATGCGCGTGCTCGACGTGCGCGCCGCGCGACGCGCCGGCTACCACCCGCTTCCCGAGCGGATCGCCGAGCAGCCGCCCGACGGTGGATCGGTCTTGCTGCGCCGCACGCCGAAGGCGTCGGCGTGGAAGGTCGTCCAGCCCACGGGCCTTCCGCCGCTTCCGAGGCTCAAGCTCGAGCCGCACGAGCAGCGGCTCGAACTCTGGAAGAAGAAGCTGCTCGACCTCACGCTGCGCAACAAGCTCCTCAACGACCGCGACAAGACGGGCATTCCCCTGCTGCTCGAGGGCGACGCCGTGCTCGCGCGGCTCGAGGACGTGCTGTGGAACGAGAAGACGATGAAGCTCGTCGCGAAGGGATCGGTGCGCGAACCAGACCCCGCCGCGATGACCGAGGAGATCGGCCGCGGCTGGATGCGCGCCGGGCTCGACGACGCCGAGCTCTTCAAGCGCGCGACGAAGGCCTACCGCGAGGGCAAGAGCTCGCTCGAGGAGACGGGCGCACGCTCGCTCTACGTGTCGGTCGGATTCCTCGAGTACAAGGTCGAGGGGCGCGCGTCGCCGCTGCTCGCGCCGCTGCTCCTCGTGCCCGTCGAGATGGAGCGCGTCTCGCGCACCGAGGGATTCCGCGTGATTCCCGTTGCCGAGGACACGGTGCCGAACGTCGCCCTCGTCGAGTACATGCGGAACACGCACGGCCTCGAGATCGGGCTCTCGGGGCTGATCCCCGAGGACGAGCACGGGATCGACGTTCCGTCGATGCTGGCGCGCGTGCGCCAGGCGGTGGCCGATGTGCACGGCGCACGCGTGCTCGCACATGCCAAGCTCGGGAACTACTCGTTCAAGAAGCTCCCCATCTTCGAGGAGATGCGCGCCCGCGCCAAGCCGCTCGCGGCGCACGCCGTCGTGCGCACGCTCCTCGACCGCAGTGCGTCCGACGAGCTGCGCAAGCACGCGCTCGTCTCGCCCGAGGACGTCGACACCGCGGCACCCTTCGCGAAGGTCCGCATGCCGCTTGCGGCGGATTCATCGCAGATCGCGGCGATCTGCTCGGCGGCGGCGGGCGCGTCCTTCGTGCTGCAGGGCCCGCCGGGCACGGGCAAGAGCCAGACGATCACCAACCTGCTCTGCGAGTGCCTCGCGCGCGGGAAGCGCGTGCTGTTCATCGCCGAGAAGAGCGCGGCGCTCGAGGTCGTGAGCGATCGGCTGCGGAAGGCCGGACTCTCGGCCTTCGCGCTCGACCTGCACGCCGATCACGCGAGCAAGCCAAACTTCGTCGCGCAGATCAAGCAGGTCATGGACGAGCTCGAGGCGCGCGCCGCGCCGGGATCGCGGCAGTTCGACGGCGTGGCGGCGGGCGTCGACAAGTCGCGCGCGCGGCTGCGCGCGTCGTGCTCGGCGCTCCACGGTGACCGCGGCGCAGGCATGTCGGTGCACGCCGCGATCCAGCGCGCGATCGAGCTCGGCAGCGCCGAGTCGCGTGCGCTCGAGGCGTCGCTCGATGGAGTCCTGTCGGCAGACGCCGCGATCGACGAGGTGGAGCGCCGCGTCGACGCCGTCGCAGCGCTTGCGAACGCGACCGACGAGCTGCCCGCGGGAACGCAGGACCTGCTCGGCGAGTGTGCGCCCGACCGCGCGATCTCGGCGGAGTCCGCGCAGACGCTCGCCCGCACGGCCGTCGATGCAGGCGCGCTGCTCTCGGCCGCCGAGACGACGGGTGCCGCGATCGCCCGCATGATCGGCGTCACCGCCCCGCGCACGCCGCAGGGGCTCGCCGAGCTCGCCAAGGCCGCGCGCGGGCTCTCGATCGCCGCTCCGGGCGCCGCCTATCTCATCGAGTGCGCGCTCGCGCCTGATCACGCCCAGCGCCTTGCACGCATCAAGAAGGCGCTCGAAGCCTGCGCCGCAGCGTCGCAAGCCGAGGCCGAGGTCGCGAAGTCCTACGACGCGGGTGTTCTGGCGCTGCCGCTTGCCGCGATCGTCGGAGATCTGCGCGCGAGCCGCGAGCGCTTCATCGTGTTCCGCTGGCTGAGCGCAGGCAAGGCGCGCAAGGAGCTGGTGCGGCTTGCGAAGGCACCGCCGCCGAGCGGCCACGAGGAACTCCTCAAGGAGACCGAGCGCCTGCTCGGATTCGCCGAGGCGATCCGCGCCGCGGAGCCGCATCGCGCCGAGGCCTCGCGC
>JBIIRG010000201.1:0-5603 GCA_044341665.1 Phycisphaerales bacterium
CGGACCGAAGCCGAAGCCGTCCTGGTCGGCGTCGACGTGATACGCGACGGAGTCCGACGCTTCCGCGTCGCTCATGTCGCCGTCGCAGTCGTTGTCGACAGCGAGATCAGCGCAGAGCTCAGCGGCACCCGGGAAGACTGCGTTCGAGTTGTCATCGCAGTCCGTGTTGGTCGCGACACCGTTGCAGGCGACCATCGCGCCAGCACCGAAGCCGTCCGCGTCAGCATCACCGTAGATCACAGCAGCGTCATCGCAGTCGGCGACGTTGGTGACAGAGCCGGCGATGGCCGAGCACGACATCGTGGCGGGACCGAAGCCGAATCCGTCATTGTCCGCGTCGACGTGATACGCGACGGAGTCCGAAGCCTCCGCGTCGCTCATGTCGCCATCGCAGTCGTTGTCGACCGCGAGGTTGGCGCAGATCTCCATGGCTCCAGGGAAGACGGCGCTCGACGAGTCGTTGCAGTCCGTGTTGTTCGACACGTGAATCGAGCTCGGCGAGCACGCGACGACGAGCGAGCCCGCGCCGAATCCGTCGCCGTCCTGATCGAGGTAGAAGGTCGCATCAGGCACACCGCAGCCGCAGCTGCCGGGCTCGACCTTGAGCGGGTCACTCGGGCAGCCGTCGCGCAGTGCGAGGGTGAACGATGCACCCGTCACGACGGTCGCGAAGGCGCCAGCCTGCGTGGGCGTGTTGCACTGACCGCTGGCGTTGCTGCCCCAGGCCACGACGGTGCCGTTGGCGCGCAGGGCGACAGAGTGGTTGCGCCCCGCGCTCACCTGAAGCACGTCGGCGAGACCTGCGGGAACCGTGCACTGCGCGAAGTCGTTGCGCCCCCAGGCGACGACCGTGCGGTTGCTGCGGATCGCGAGCGAGTGCGAGCCACCGGCGGCAATCTCGAGGACGCCGGTCAGGCCCGCGGGAACAGTCGTCTGTCCGCTGGTGTTCGAGCCCCACGAGACGACGCCACCGTCGGCACGGCGGGCGATGCTGTGAAGGTCGCCGCCCGCGATCGCCGTCAGGCCGACGAGACCGGCAGGAGGCGTGGACTGGCCGCTGCTGTTCGAGCCCCAGGCGAGGACGCTTCCGTTGGCGCGCAGCGCCAGCGAGTGATTGGCGCCGGCGGCGATGGCGATCGCGTCGGAGAGACCCGCGGGCACGTTGCACTGGCCCGAGGCGTTGCGGCCCCATGCGACGACTGTTCCGTTCTCAAGCCGTGCGAGCGAGTGCGCGCCACCCGCGGCGACCGAGGCCACGGGCGAGAGACCCTGCGGGATCTGCGTCTGGCCGAGCTGACCAGCGCCCCAGGCAACGACCGATCCGTTGGCGAGGATGCCGACGGCATGGTCGCCGCCGCCGACGATGCTCTTGAAGATGTGCGTGGTCGCAGGGACGCGGCACTGGCCGAAGGCGTTCGAGCCCCAGGTCGCGATGTTGCAGAAGCTCACGTTGAGCGTTCCGGTGCCGACGGAGTTGTCGAAGCCGCCGATGCGGATGTAGTAGGTGATGCCGCCTTCGACCTCGAAGTTGGCGATCTCGGCGTGGAACTCCTGGCAGCCTGTCGGATCAAACGCGTCGCCGTTGCAGGCGACCGGCGTGAGGCTGCCGCATTGTCCGCGGTAGAGCACCATCGACGTGTCGTAGCTCGACACCGAGCACGTGGTAAACGTGGCGATGCCCGACGCGGTCGGAACGAACTTGAACCAGACATCGGGCTGGACATCGCGCCAGCCGAGCGAGGCGTTCGGACACAGCGTGTCGAGCGGCGTGTTCGCGCTCGGAGTCGCGGTGAGCGTGCTGAACGGCATCGGCACGCCCGCGACAACGGTGGGAGCGGTCGTGCATTCATCCTGCGCAAGCGCAGGCGTCGCGACCAGCAGGACGGACGACGAAACGACAGGCGCCGTCCGGCAAAACGCCGACAGCGCACGGGCCATCACCATAAACGACATGTTCATTCACCCCTGGATAGGACCGCTCGGGAGGGACGACTCTCGACCGCGGCACGCTAACCTTAGTCAACAACTCGGAGGAGGCGAGAAAAACACCGCGAAATTCAGGAACCCCGCGCAGATCTCGGTGGCGAAGTGCCTTATCGAGTTGTTTCTCGGTCATTCCGTCGGTGATTTCCGAGAAGGGATCAAATCCGTACAGTGCGGCGATGACGTCGAGTTCGAATCGAGGTTCGGTGCGAGGTTCTGCGCGAGACGCTGTCGATCGTGCCAGCGCGATTCCCGCGCTGTTCCAGGAGTTCGGTCCGCGCATCTACGCGCTCGCGCTGCGCATCACCGGCAGCTCGAGCGAGGCGGAGGACGTGGTGCAGGAGACCTTCCTGCAGGCGTACCGCCGCTGGGAGACATTCGAGGGACGGGCCGATCCCGGCACCTGGCTTTACGCGATCGCGGCGCGGCTTGCCAAGCGGCGCTTCCGGCGACGGAAGGATGGATCCACGCGGCGGTCGGCGATGCGGAGCTTCAGCGAGCTGAGCCCGATGCGCGACGATGGGGTGGTGGACCTCGCGATCGACCGCCGGCAGCCTGCCGATCCGCTGATGCGCGAGGAGGCGCGCGGTGTGGTGCGGGAGGCGATCCTGCGACTCCCGCCGGCATACCGCGTGCCCCTTGTCATGAAGGACATCCTCGAGATGCCGCTGGAGGAGTGCGCGCAGGCGCTCGACCTCAAGCTCGACACGGTCAAGACTCGGATCCACCGTGCGCGACTGGCGATCCGCCAGGCGCTTGCCGATGGCCTGCGGACCCGCAAGGCGCCTGCGCCCGACTACGACCGGCGACTCTGTCTCGATCTCCTGCAGGCCAAGCTGTCCGCGATGGACAAGGGACGCGGCTTCCCGATCGGCCGCGACGTGATGTGCGAGCGGTGCCGCCTGGTCTTCGCCGAACTCGACCTCGGCCAGGAGGCCTGCGCCGGCCTCGACGACCGAATGCCGGCGGAGGTCCGCAAGCGCATCGACCGCGCCCTTCGCGCGCCAGACAGTGCGCCAGAAAGTGCACGGCACGTGCCGCGCGGTGTCAGGCACTGAGTGGCACGTGCCGTGCACTGTCCGAGACGGTAGGCTCTCGGCATGGCCGTATTGACTGCAGCTGACTTGTCTCATGATCGGGAGTTCGCGCGCGCGCTGGATGCGCAGGACAGCCTCGCGCACTTTCGCGGGCGATTTGCGCTTCCGCTCAGGCGGCCTGAGGACATCTACTTCGTCGGGAACTCGCTTGGGCCGATGCCGCTTGCCGCGCGCGCGCTCGTGAACGAGGAGCTCGACGACTGGTCGCGGCTGGGTGTCGCAGGGCACATGGGCTCCCGCCGACCGTGGTTCAGCTATCACGAGCAGCTGCGGGCACCGCTCGCACGCCTCGTGGGCGCGCGCGAGCACGAGGTCGTGGCGATGAACTCCCTCACCGCAAACCTGCACCTCCTCATGACGACCTTCTACCGGCCGGAGGGGAAGCGCACCAAGCTGCTGCTCGAGAAGGGCGCCTTCCCCAGCGACACCTACGCGGTCCGCTCGCATGTGGCGGCGCGTGGACTCGACCCCGATGCGCATGTGGTCGAGATCGCGCCGCGGGCGGGCGAGTGGACGATCCGCGAGGACGACCTCGATGCGCAGATCGCCGAGCTCGGCGACACGCTCGCGCTCGCCATGCTTCCGGGCGTGCAGTACCGCACGGGACAGGCGTTCGACATCGCGCGCCATACGCGCGCCGCACATGCCGTCGGCGCGCGATGCGGCTGGGACCTCGCGCATGCGGCGGGCAACCTCGCGCTCGAGCTCCACGACTCGAACGCCGACTTCGCCGTCTGGTGCAGCTACAAGTACGTCAATTCCGGGCCGGGCGCGGTCGCGGGTGCGTTCATCCACGAGCGGCATGTGCGCGACACGGGGCTGCCGCGCCACGCGGGCTGGTGGGGCAACGACCCGAAGACGCGCTTCCGCATGGAGGAGCGCTTCGTACCCACGCAGCACGCCGACGCGTGGAGCCTGTCGAACCCGCCGATCCTGGCGGTGGCGCCGCTCATCGCGAGCCTGGCCGAGTTCGATGCGGCGACCATCGCCGCGCTGCGCGCCAAGAGCACGCGCCTGACCGCGCTCCTCGAGTTCCGCCTGCGTGCGATCGAGGGCGTCGAGATCATCACGCCCGCCGCGTCGCACGCGCGCGGTGCGCAGCTCTCGCTGTTCTTCGCGAAAAACGCGCGAGCCCGCTACGAGGCGTTCCTCGCAGCGGGTCTCGCGTGTGACTATCGGGAGCCCGGCATCGTCCGTCTCGCCCCCGCGCCGCTGTTCAACACCTACGACGAGGTGTGGCGTGCCGCGGAGATCGTGCGCTCGACTTCATGAGCCGGATCCTCCGATCGATGGTGGACCGGTCGACCCGCTGATCACGGCATCGGAGCGCCCCAGTGCGCGAGCACGCCGGCGATGTCCTGCGCGTTGATCTGGCCGTCGCCGTTCGTGTCGGCCACGGTTCCCGTGCCCCAGTGCGCGAGCACCATGGCGATGTCGACCGCGTTCACGAACCCGTCGAGGTTGAGGTCGCCGTACGCCTTCTCGCAGCGGTCGAGGCGGCCGTCCTGATCGTAGTCGGCCTCGCCGCCCGCGACGTCGCACGAGTCGATGATGCCGTTCAGGTTGCAGTCGCGCGCCGTGCCGCTGGCAAGCTCGCACGCGTCGATCGCGCCGTTGGCGTTGCAGTCGGACGCGGTGCCTGCAGCGATGTCGCACGAGTCGGGCAGGCCGTTCCCGTTGCAGTCGGCGACGGCGCCGGTCGCGATCTCGTACGCGTCGGGGATGTCGTTGCCGTTGCAGTCGGGCTTGCACTCGTCGGGGATGCCGTTGGCATCGACGTCGGTCGAGGTGCCTGCGGCGACATCGCACGAGTCGGGCACGCCGTTCTCGTTGCAATCCGCCGAGGTACCGCCGCTGATGTCGCATGCGTCGGGCAGGCCGTTGCCGTTGCAGTCGGGTGCGTCGCCCCCGGCGATCTCGTCGGCATCGCAGATGCCGTTCGCGTTGCAGTCCTGCGACAGGATGTTGTCGCCGACGGCGGTGAAGGCACCGTTGATGTTGTCGGGGAGGTTGCGGCAGAAGCGGCTCGTGAAGATGGTGAGCGCGCCCGTGCCGAGCTGACGCACGCCGCCGCCAAGGCTGCCCGCCGTGTTCTGCTCGAGCGTGCACTCGAGCAGGAAGAGGTCGGAGGCGCTGATGATGGCGCCGCCGTCCACCGCCGAGTCGTTCTCGCGGAAGATGCTGCTCGAGATGTGCATGCCTGCGCCGGCGGCACCTTCGAGCGAGATCGCGCCGCCGTTGACGGCCGAGTTTCCGATGAAGCTCGAGAGCGCGATGTCGGCCGCGCTGTTCACGGCGTGGATCGCGCCGCCCGAGCCCGTGGCGATGTTCTGCACGAAGTTGCAGTTCTCGATCGCGGGGTCGGCGTCGGTGATGAGCATGCCTGCGCCGTTGGCCGCGCTGCCGTTGCGGATGGTGAATCCGCGCAGGGTCAGGCGCGTGCCGGTGCGGCCCGAGATCTCCACCGCGCGGGCGGTGTTGCCGCCGTCGATGAAGGTCTGCGTATCGCCCGCGATCGACTGG
>JBIIRG010000202.1:0-5524 GCA_044341665.1 Phycisphaerales bacterium
GCGCCTGCTCGGATTCGCCGAGGCGATCCGCGCCGCGGAGCCGCATCGCGCCGAGGCCTCGCGCTTGTCCGATGCAGAAGGCGCCATCGATTTCGCGCTCGCCGCGCGGACGCTCGAGTCGGCGCGCGCCGCAGGCGACGCGCTGCGCGGCGCGTTCGCGAAGGAACTCGCCGCCATCGCCGCGCTCGCACCGCGGCTCGTGGGCGATGCCGCGCTCGGTGCGGCGATCGAGTCGCTCGAACAGACGCTCGCCCAGGCGAAGGCCGCGCTCGCGGACCTCGACGCGACGCTCGTGTACCGGCCGGTGCTCGCCGACTCCGGCGCCGAGATCGCGGTCGTCCGCGCCCGCCTCGCAAAGCTCACGGAGGCCGCGCCCGCGATCCCCGCATGGAGCGCCTTCACCGTGGCCCGCACGGGCGCCGCGAAGCTCGGCCTCGCGCCCGTCGCGCAGGCGCTTCTCGCAGGTTCGCTCCGCACAGGCAACGCCGAGCGCGCGACCGAGTCGGCGCTGCTCGCCGCGTGGGCGCGCGCACGGCTGCGCGAAGAGCCGGCGCTCGCAGACTCCGCCGTCGAGAAGGCGGAGGAGATCCGCAGGCTGTTCACCGGATCGATGGCCGACTACCGCAAGGGCGCGGCCGACGCCATCGCCGCCATCGTGCGCGACCGCGCCAACGAGGCGCTCGACGCCGTCACCACCAGCGAGCCCATGCGACGCGCGCTCAAGACCGTCCAGGAGCTGCGCGCGCTGACCACCATCCGACGGCCCATCCGCCGCGTGATGCTGGAGGGCGCACCCGCGATCGCCGCCATGAAGCCGATCGTCCTCGCGAGCCCGCTCTCGGCGGCCACGCTTCTTCCGCCCGACTTCCCGGCGTTCGACCTCGTCGTCTTCGACGAGGCGTCGCAGGTGCCGGTGTGGGACGCCGCCTGCGCAATCTCACGCGGCAAGGCCAGCGTGATCGTGGGCGACTCGAAGCAGCTCCCCCCCACCAACTTCTTCGAGCGCAAGGAGGCGGGCGAGGGCGAGAACGCCGACGCGGCCCTTGCCGACGCGCTCGAGCCGCTCGAGAGCGTGCTCGACGAGGCGGTCGCCGCGGGCATCCCGCAGCGCAGCCTGCTGTGGCACTACCGCTCGCGCGACGAGCGGCTCATCGAGTTCTCGAACCGCCGCAGCTACGGCGGCCGCCTGCAGACCTTTCCCGCCGCGCACCGCGCACACCCGAACCTCGGCGTCGAGTTCCGCTTCGTGGGCGGCGTCTACGACAGCGGCGCCACGCGCACCAACCGCGCCGAGGCCGAGGCGGTCGTGCAGGAGCTCGTGCGCCGGCTGCTCGACGACGACGCCTGCAGCGCCAACCGCTCGATCGGCGTGGTCACCTTCAGCGAGGCGCAGCAGACGCTGGTGCAGGATCTCCTCGACGAGGCGACCGACAAGGACCCGAGGCTCGCCGAGCGCATGGCCGAGGCCGCGAAGCTCGGCGACCCGGTGTTCGTCAAGAACCTCGAGAACGTGCAGGGCGACGAGCGCGCCACCATGCTCTTCTCGATCTGCTACGCGCGCGACAAGGACGGCAAGCTCTCGATGTTCTTCGGCCCGCTGAACGGCTCGGGCGGCGAGCGCCGCCTGAATGTCGCCGTCACGCGCGCCCGCGAGAAGATCGTGGTCTTCTCGTCGATGCGCGCGAGCGAGATCGACACCTCGCGCGTGAGCGGCCTCGGCCCGAAGGACCTGCGCGACTACCTCGCCTTCGCCGAGCTCGGCACGGTGCCGCCCGCGCGCACCGAGGGAGGCCCCTCGCGCGAGGTCGACGTCAGCGCGGTCGAGCGGGCGATCGCCAAGGCGCTCGACGAGCGCGGCTGGCGCGTCGACCTGCACGTCGGCCGCTCGCGCGACTTCCGCGTGAGCCTCGCGCTCGCCGACAAGGTGGCGCCCGACCGCTGGATCCTCGGCGTCGAGCTCGACGGCGCCTTCTACAGCGCAGCCCCGACGGTCGTCGACCGCGAGATCGTGCGCGAAGGGGTGCTCAGCTCGCTCGGCTGGCGGACGATCAAGGTCTCGTGCATCGACTGGCTCCGCGACCCGAGGAAGGTGCTCGACCGGATCGAGCAGGCCGCGCGCACGCCGTGAACGCGGCGGGCGATCCGCTCACTTCGTCACGGACTTTCCGCAGGCAGGATCGGGCACCTTCGCCGGCTCCCACCGCGCTGCGAGCGCGCGCCCGGTCGAACCGCACTCGATGATCCACACGGACTTCCGCGGGAACTCGGTGCCCTTCGACGGATCGATTCGCCCCGAGACGCCATCGAACGCACCGGACTCATTGAGCGCGCGCGCCACCGTCTCGCGGTTCACCTCACCCGCAGCCTGCGCGCGAGCGAGCGCGGACGCCGCGACGCGCGTCGCGTCGTACCCGAGCGCGGCGAACGCGGTCGGCTCCGTGCCGAAGCGCTGCCGGTAGCGTGCGGCGAACGACTCGACCGCCGGGTCACCCGCTCCTCCGAGCCACGCGTGCGTCGTGAAGTAGACGCGCCCGAGCACGCTCGACGCAAAGACGGACGGCTCGTCGAACGAATCGGGCCCGAGCACCGGTCCTGCGAATCCCGCGGCGCGCAGCGCGGCGATGACGAGCGGACCATCCTGAGGCAGCGCGGCGACGTAGATGGCCTGCGGCGACTTGGCGACGGCCGCCGCCACCGAAGGCGCGAAATCACCCGAGAAGGCGAGCACCGATGCCTTCGCATCCGGGAGCCCGCGCGTGGCCGTGGTGAATGCAGAACCGACGGCGCCCGCGAACTCGCTGCGCGCGTCGAACAGCACGACCGCCTCGCGCACGCCAAGCCGCGCGTGGGCGAACTCCGCCATCGCGGCGCCCTGCATCTGATCGGAGAAGCACGCAAAGCGCAGCAGATCGCCGCCTGGAAGGCGCGCCACGCACGGATCGGTCGCACCGGCGACGACGACCGCCGTGCCCGCCGCCGCGAACGCCGGCAGCGCGCCGCGCAGTTCGTCGGAGTCGGTGAAGCCGACGGCGATGACGGCGTTGTCCGCCGCCTCCCGTGCATCGGCCGCGACGCCCTTCTCGCCGAGATAGATCGCGCGGAAGTTCCCACGCACCTCGTCGACGGCCATCATCGCGCCGCGCTTCGCCTCGCCGCCGAGCGACGCCTGGCCCATCGTGTCGTCGAACACGATCGCGAGCTTCGCGACGCCAGGATCGCCGGCCCCGCCGTTGCCGCGGCAACCAGCGACAAGCAGCAGCGCGAGCAGCAGAAGGCTGCGTGACGTGGAGGGCGACGAACGCGCGTGGATGTTCAGCATGGATCCTCGGAGATTCCCCTGCCTCGCGAACCACCGCGAGCAAGTCTTGACAAGGATCGTATACGCTCGTGCATCCATCCGATCCACCCCGACCCAGGCAGTCAACCGATGACCTCCGCACGCAGCTTCAATCTCGCCATCCGCTCCGCAGTGCTCGCGCTGCTCCTTTCCTCCGCTGGATGCGCCGCCACGAAGTACGCGCTGCCCACGCAAGCCGAGAAGACAGACTTCCAGTCGGCCACCGACGGCAACCTCGCGACCGCAGCCGCGCTGCCGCTTACGACCGACGCGATCTACCCCTTCCTCGAGCAGTTCCTGGCCGCCCACCCCGAGGTCTACGGATCCACCCTCTCGCTGGATCCCGCCTACGCGGGCAAGCAGCTCGCACCCTACGTCTACCGCTCCGGCGGAACGCTCGTCCGCAAGGACCTGGCCGTGGGCGGCTACGACTACGCCAAGGCCCCATGGTTCACCGAACCGATGAAGCGCAAGGCGCCCGTCTGGTCGGACGCGTACTTCGACGAAGGCGGCGGCGAGATCATGATGGTCACGTACTCCGCCCCCGTCATGAAGGACGGACGCGTCATCGGCGTGCTGACCGCCGACTTCGCGCTTGAGGAAGAGTGACCGCGGCCGCCGTCACTTCGCGGGATACTCGTACACGCCGCGCCCCGTCTTGTCGCCGAGCCGCCCGGCCTGCACGAGCTGCCTGAGCAGCGGGCACGGGAAGAACTTCGGGTTCCCGAGCTCGCGGTGGAGCACCATCATGATGTCGTGGCAGACGTCGAGGCCGATGAAGTCGGCGAGGCGCAGCGGGCCCATCGGGAAGTTGCAGCCGAGGAGCATGATCTGATCGATGTCCTCGGGCTTCGCCACGCCCTCCATCCAGGCGTAGAACGCCTCGTTGATCATCGGCATGAGCACGCGGTTCGACACGAAGCCCGCGCGGTCGTTCGCGGGAACGGGCGTCTTGCCCATCGCCTTCGCGAGCTCGATCGTGCGCTGCGTGGTCTCCTCGCTGGTCGCGATGCCCTTGATGACCTCGACGAGCTTCATGATCGGCACCGGGTTGAAGAAGTGCATGCCGATCACGCGCGGCGCGTCCTTGCCGACGACGCTCGCGATGTCGGTGATCGAGATGCTCGAGGTGTTCGTCGCCAGCACGACGTCCTCGCGGAAGGTCGCCTGCATCTCCCTGAAGATCTTCTTCTTGAGCTCGACGTTCTCGGTGGCCGCCTCGACAACCCAGTCGGCCGACTTGGCATCGGCCATCGCCGTGACGTAGCAGATGCGCTTGAGCGCGGCGTCGGCGGCGTCCTGCGCGATCTTGCCCTTCTCGACGAGGCGCGCGAGGCTCTTCGCGTGTCCCGCCTTCGCCTTGTCGAGCGCGGCCTGGCTCACGTCGATCTGGATCGCGGAGATCCCCGACTGCGCTGCGGTGAGGGCGATGCCGGAACCCATGGTCCCGGCGCCGATGACGGCGATGGTCTTGACGGTCGACATAGGGCGGAGACTGTAGCAGCCCCCGAAGCGCCGCCGTACTCGACAAATCCCGCCCTCTGCGCGAGGATCCGCGCATGAAGCCGATGGAGTGCAGTGTTGCGATCGCCGCCCACCCGGGGATCGTGTGGCGTGCGGTCTCGGACATCGAGCATGCGGCGCGGTGGATCCCCGCCATCAAGTCGATCGAGATCCTCGACGGACCGCGCACGGGCAAGGGCCTGCGCTGGCGCGAGACCCGCATCATGTTCGGCCGCGAGGCGACGGAGGTCATGGAGATCGCCGAGTGGAAGCCACCGTTCTCCCGCGATGGCGGCGGGATGTATGTCGCGACCGCAACCAACCACGGCACCGCCTATCGCTCGGACGTGCGCGTGGAGCCGTCGGGCTCCGGCACGCGGCTGACCTTTACCTTCGAGGCGACCGCGCTGACGCTGGTCGCCCGCATCATGTCGGCCCTCATGATGCCGTTCATGAAGGGCGCGGTCACGAAGGCGCTACAGGCCGACCTCGAGGCGATCAAGGCGCACTGCGAGCGCGTCACCGCCGACGAGCGCGAGGGGCAGGAAGCATGAGCGCCCCGTCGTCTCACGCGCCGTCGCCGCTCGACGCCCGCGCGCTTCGCGACCGGCTCGCAGCGTTTCCCGCGGTCCTGCGCGCAGCCGCGTGCTGTGCCGCGCCCGCCGACACGCGCTGGAAGCCCGC